>CAKOHQ010000001.1 GCA_934085875.1 uncultured Bacilli bacterium
ATATATAATTTTGTAGATAACGATTATATGAATTTATATACATATTATTTTGAGTTTAGATCTAATAATGATAATTGTGTTGGAGATGTGATAAGTACTAAAAAAATAATAAAACCAATTTTTAATGCATATTCAATATTTTCTATATGTAAATATGAAGGTATGGAAAATTATAAGGGTTGTAATAAATTTATTACTAAAAGAAATAATTTAAATGAAAGTCAATTTATTGATGGTGCTAATAAATATTATGATTCTTTAAATGCTAAAAATGATAATAAAGATGATAAAAAAAATGATTTTAAAAAGTATTATATATATGGTGGCATTTGTATTATTTTAATTATAATTATTATAGTTGTTGTTATTAGAATAAGAAAGAAGAGAAGTGAGTTATGATAAGAAATGTTAAGTATTTTATATTTGTTTTGTTATTTAGTTTTCTTTTTTCTTTAAATGTTGATGCGGGAATCTGTGATGGTAAATATAAAATAAATAATTCTGATAATACATGTAAAATTGATACTGCATATCATTTTAGATGGGGACCTAGTAGCAATCACAATAATGATTTGGGATATTCTTTATATGAAATAGTTAATAAACCTAATGAATATGGAATGTGTTTAGATCCTGGATTAAGTGAGCCATATAGAAAAGATGGAGCGCGTACACCTTATGATTATATTTATGCAAGAGAATTAAATATAGATAATGATAAAGATACAATTTTATATAAAATATATGAAAAATATGTTCATTCGATGGGAGATAATCCTAATAGTAAATTAGATTATTTAAAATATTCAAATTTATTATATAGATTTTATATTATTGATTTTGGATGGGATATTTGTACAAAATATAAATGTAGTGAAGAAGCTTATTTGGAAAAGGTTGATGGAGATGTAACAAAAAGTAAATCACCTACTTTTGAAACAAGTGTAGCAGAAATAAGAAAAGAAATTAATGGTTTTAAGGTATGGGAAAACCCACTTTCATATAAATCTGATGTAACATATAATTCAAGTACTCAACAATATACATTTAAGATAACGGTTAATTTTACTAATGGTACAAGTCAATTTTTTAGAAAAAATGGAGAAGCTCCTGAATTGTGGCAAGGAGATTATGATGTTGGATATGGTAGAGCTTACTTTACATATTATCCTTTGCAAATTAATGGTGGAGCATATGATTTAGGTAATGCTGTAAGTTATACAGAAGTACCTAGTTATGGACAGGTTATTAGTGCTAATACAATTGCTAATCCTAATACACCATTAAATTTTGAACTTGTAATGAGTAAAGAAAAATATGATTCAATTAAAGAGCAACAGGGAAAAGTTTATGTTAATTTACCTTATGTAACTTATAATCCTATGAGTAGTGATAATGTTTATATATTAAAAGATCATACTTGTACTGATCAACAAATTGCAAATAATACATGTGATGCTAGTTTATTTAGTTCACATCAACGTATGGTCGTATTTACTAAGTATGAAAAACAAGGTAGTTTTATTGCTGGTGATGAAATTAAAACAAATCAAAATTTATGTGCACAAACTGAAAATAATTTTTACTTTAATAATTCACTTGTTTCAATCGAAGAATATAAAAATAAGTGTGGATGCGTTGGTATTAATTCTAGTGTTTTAACAAATACTGATAAAATAAATTATTATAATTCTAATTGTGTAACTTCTAAAGATAAAGAAGAACAAGTAATAGAGTCTACGTTAAGTGATTGTAATAATACTAACAATTCTTTGACGAAGAAAAGAAGTTATAATGTAAATGAGTATTGTTCTATTACTTGTAATGAAACAATAAATTTATTGGATGAAACTTTGGTGCCTAAAAATTTAAGTGTTAAAGCTGGTACGTACTTTGATGCTCCTTCTCCAGTTGTGAATGCAAAGAAAGAATGTAATCTTGAAGTTAAGTATAATAATTGGAATTCAAAGTATACAGATTTAATTAGAGATGAAGTAGCAAAATATAATTCATATAGTAAATCCTATGCATTGGAAAATGTAAGCCCCGATAAGGAAACAGTATCATGTGGAACTAATCGTAGTGCAACAAGATATACAATAAGTTATCAAGTTTATGACAATAATTTAAATAGCAGAAGTGAAACAATTTCATGGGGTGGATGTAGTAGTAGTGATAAACCTTCTCATGAAAACGTAAATTATGCACAATCTGCTTTACAAACTGCAATTAGTAATATTCAAAATCATTTTAATAGTTTGAAAACTTGTAATAATTATTTAAATAGTGTTGGTGATGATGATTCTTTCTACAATTTTCAATCTGATTTAAAATTTTATTATCAACAAAAATATTTTGATCAAGTAGGATATGTTTGGAATAATAATAAAACTGATGGTGAGGAAGATGATAGTTTCTTTGAAGTAAAATCTAATAAATTAGCATCTACTGGTAATTATTCAAATTATACAAGTGATGAAAAAAATTATTCATATATAAATAATAATGGTGGTATTGAAGATAAGCAAGTAGGTAAAAATGAATATAATAATTATAATATTGATAGAACTATAACAGTTACAAATAAATATACTCCTAAAGATAAGTATGTAATGCCATTTACTGGTTTAATAACTAGTACAACGCCTTCTATTTATTTAGGTCAAGTTTATGATATAAACATAAAAACAATGCCACGTACTTATAGTAATTACTATGAATTTACTAGTGTGGGTGAAGGTAATATAATTTATAATTATTTTAAAAGTACTAATAATGATAAGTTAAGAAGATATTGTACTTATGAAGTTACTAATGAAGTTTTAGATTGTGTTGATAATAATTGTGGTAGTACAGATTTAAATGGTTGTAAAACAACTGAAAGTTGTGTCGATAATTCTAAATATTCTAATACTGATTTATTAACTACATTTAGGATAGTTGATTCTAAGAATATAGATCCTAATGGTAGATTAGAAAGTGAATATGAAAAAAATAAAACTGGATTTAAAAATTGGAGAGATATAAAGGGAAGATTAGTTAAAGAAGCTTTAGAAAGTGAAGATACTTTTAATCCTGATAATATTAGCTATTCATTTACTTTAGATAGTAAAACGATAGAGTTGATTAAAGAATATAATAAAACTACAAAATATACAGATAGTGATAAATTACAATGTAATTCTGCTGGAAATGAGTGTATAAGTTCATTTATTACTGAAGCAAATAAGGATAAACCTTCAATAGGTGGTTCAAGTGATTGGAAAAAATTTGCAACTAATATTAGTGGTGGTAATAATTGGAATTATGTAGTATATGATTCTTCAACAAGAAAATTTAAAATTGAAACTAAATCTAAAACTATTGAAAGTAGTGGAAGTAAACAAGCTTTGACAGCTTTTCAAGATATGATAAAAAATTTAAGAGAAAATATTGATAGTGATGATGTTAAAAATAAAAATTTAAATCCATAAAAAATATATATATTAATTTTAATATTTATGTTACAATGTATTAGGATAGATATGTGTTTCATATTTGTTGGAGGTGAATAAACTTTGAAAGAAAGTTTATGGGGGTATTGGTTAATATTACTAGGTATAATTATTATAACTGTAATGATACTTTTACAAAATTATACTACTAGTGATCAACAAGATTATTATTTAGCTAAGGAAGTAACATATGCTGCAATGAATGATGCAATTGATTATGGTTATTATAAAAAATATGGTGAATTAAAAATTATCGAACAAAAATTTGTTGAAAATTTTATAAGACGTTTTGCAGAAAGTGCTACATTAAATAAAAAGTACACGATTAATTTTTATTCTATATATGAAACACCACCAGCTGTTTCAATAGAAATAAAAACTAATACTGGTGAGTTTCTAGTTGGAGAAGAAAATATTAATGCAGGTGTTACGACTAGGTTAACAGCTATATTAGAATTAAAATAGGAGGAATAATATGGGAAATATAATGTTAAAGTTAAAAAGATTTTTAGGAAATAAAAATACAGTTACTGTTTTATGTGTGTTAGCAGGTGTTGGAGTTTTATTGTTTGGATATAATTATAGAGTTAAACAAGCTGTACAACCTGTTAATGTACCTTATGCTCTTAAGAGAATGGAACCTAAAAGTAAAGTTGAAGCAGAAAATGTAGGAACTATTAAAGTTAGTGGTGCATTTGTTGAACAAACTCAAGATTTAGTTACAAGTAAACAATATATTATGTCTAGTGAGTGGTATATAAATTATGATACTGTTATACCAGAGGGAGGATTATTTTATAAGTCTCAATTAGTTAAAAAAGAAGATTTACCTGATACTGCTTTTGATGATATAGATGAAGGGGCTACTATATTTAGTTTAAGTGTTGATAGTCATAGTACGTATGGTAATTCAATTATGCCTGGTAACTTTATAGATTTATATTTAAAAGCAACTGATGATAATGGAAAGGTTATTTTTGGTAAATTTATAGAAAGTATTAAAGTATTGTCTGTTAGAGATTCGAGTGGTAATGATGTCTTTTCAGATAGTCAATCAAATAAAACAAGTAGTGAATTATTATTTGCTGTAAAAGATAATTTATTTATGCTTTTAAGTGAAGCAAGTTTTGTAGGTGGTATAGATATTGTACCAGTTCCTCGTAATGCTCAATATAGAAACGAAGGAGATACAGAGAATGGTACTCAAGTTTCTAAACAAGAGTTAGTAGATTTTATATTAGAGAAAGTTTCTGAATTGAGTGATGAAATAGATTTAAATACTACTATGAATGATTTAAATACAAATGCTGGAAATTAGGTGATGTTATGAATGATACAGTGTTTTCACAATTAGATTTTGGTCCATTAAAAGAATTTTTGGAAACAGATGATATTACCGATATTTCATATAGTAATGGTGGACAAATTTGGCTTAAATCATTAACTAAAGGTATTTATCAAGTTGATAGACCTGAAATAAATAATGCTATGATGGAAAAGTTAGCATTTCAATGTTCTAATGTGATGGGGAAAACGTTTAATATGGCTTCTCCATTCTTAGATGCTGAAAGTGCTGAATTACGTATGAATTTTATACATGAATCTATTAGTACTAATGGTATTGCTTGTGTTATACGTAAAACTCCTGCTAAGATTAGACTTAATAAAGATAAATTAATAAATGAAAGATATACAACTGTTGAGATACATGATTTTTTAATAAAGTGTGTTGAAGGGCATTGTAATATTATAGTTAGTGGAGAAACTGGTAGTGGTAAAACTGAGCTTGTTAAATATTTAGCTAGTTATACAAAAGAAAATGAAAAAATTATTACAATAGAGGATACTTTGGAATTACACTTAGATAAGATATTTCCACATAGAGATATTGTTGCTATTAAGACAAATAATATTGCTAGTTATAGTGATGTATTAGTTAGTTGTATGAGACAAAATCCTAAATGGATATTATTATCTGAGGTACGTAGTGCTGAGGCTGTAATGGCAGTACGTAATAGTATTTCATCTGGACATAATATTTTATCTACAATACATAGTGATAAAGCTAGTAGTATACCAATGCGTATGTATAGTTTATTAGAAAGTAATCAAGATATAGATCAATTTTTAGCAAGTATACATAGGTATGTACAAATAGGTGTATATGTTAAAGGTTATTTTAGTAAAGAATTAAATAGATTTCAAAGAGAAATATTTGAAGTATGTGAATTTTATGTTAATGAAAAGAATCATGCTAAGAAAAATATAATTTATAAGAAATTTATGAATGGTAAATATCAAATACAGAATCCTACTAAGTATCTTTTAGATTATTTGAGTATACAAGGTGTTGTTTTACCTGATGATACATTTAGATTAGGTAGTGTTAATAAAGGAGAAGAAGATTAGAAGGGTGGTTATAATTAATGTTAGAAAGTATTTTAATTATAGTCATAACTATTTTTGTACTAATAACTAGGTTTGGTAAGAATGATAGTGTTGAAAACTCTTTTAAGGGTGGATATAAAAAAATAGTGTCTAAAGTTATTCCATATAATTATGATGATGTTAAAAAGAAAGCTAAGGAATTAGGACAATCTTTTGATGCAAAACAATATACTTTGGAATTTGTATTGTTTTTGCTTGGTGGTGGTGGAGTGGCTTTCTTATATTTTAGAAGTTTAACATGGGCAATTATATATGGTTTTGTAGCAACTAGTTTTATTCCCTATTTAACTATATTAAAATATAAGAGAGTTTATAGTGAATATTTATTTGAATGCATTCAAACATATTGTACTAATGTAATTATGGAATTTAATACTACACAATCATTTGTTAAATCACTTGAAGGAGTAGTTGAAAGTGGAATACTTGAAGAACCTATCTTAAGTGATGTAAAACATATGATAGATATGTCTTATAAAAATGGTACAATTGATGAAAGTATTAAATGGTTTAATAATAAATATCCATATTATATGGTAAAAAATATGCATCAATTATTTTTGCAAATAACTAATGAAGGTGCTAAAGATAGTGGAGAAAGTTTAGAAAATATGATGCTTGATATAGATGCTTTAGTAGAAGGTGTATATAGAGACAAGATGGATAGAAAAACATTTTATACTAAGTTTTTAACATTTGGTTTAGCATTATATTTGCTTGTTATGTTAATACAATTTTTATTAGGTGGAGTAAATTATTTAAATATGTTAAATAAATGGTATGTACAATTAATATTACATTTGATAATTATACTTAACTCTTTCTTCTTAATTAAAGGAATTAAGTTTTATAATGAAGATACGGGGGTTGAGTAAATATGTTTATAGAAGCTGTTATAATAATTATATTAATATTTATTGTGCTTGAGGTTACAGGAAGTATTAGTTTAAATAAATTTATTAAAGATAATCAAGAATATTTTAAAACATTAAAAGAAAGTGATTATGAATTTTTATTAAAAGCAAGATATGGAGATGGAATAGATTCTGATAGATTATTTTCTGGAAGAATTAGAGATGGTGCTATTGTAATGGTACTTTGTATCTTCTTATTTATAAATGATTTAGATTATACTAAAGTTATTGTTTCAATTATTGCAGGTTTTGGAATGTTTAAATTGAGTTATATTAAGTTGAAAAGTTATTATAAAGCTCATTTACATGAAATTGATTCTATGCTTCCATATTATTTAAAAAGTTTAGAAATATTAATACAACATTATACTGTTCCTGTTGCAATTGGTAAAAGTATAGAAGATGCTCCTAAGATATTTCAAGAAGGTTTAAAAGAGTTGTTACAGAAAATTAATGCAGGTGATTCTAGTATTACACCTTATATGGATTTTGCTAAAGAGTATCCTGTTCGAGATTCTATGAGAATGATGAGACTTTTATATAGATTGGGTCTTGGAAGTCAAGAAAGAAAGCAAGAACAATTACTTCAATTTTCTAGATCTATTTCTAGTTTACAACAAAAGGCAAGAGAGACAAGATATAAAAATAGACTTGAAAAAATGGAAAGTAAAACAATGGTTATGTTGGTTTGTACTGGTGTTGGTGTAATGTTATTATTAATTATTTCAATAATGAATATGTTTTAGAGGTGTATATAATGAAAAAGCAAAATGGTTTTACACTAATTGAAATAATAGTGTGTAGGTTTAATTGCTGTTATTGGTGTAGGAAGTTAAAATTAGAAGCTGAGTTGCTTCTTTTTTTTGTGTGTGTAAAAATTTACGTGATATATACAGTTTGTTTACACACAGATATTTAATAATTGTAAATAATTATGTGTTAATTTTAGATATTTGTTGGTATTCGAAAAAAAGTTAAAAAAAATTAAAGAAAAAAAAGGAAATACAAATTTTTCGATAATAATAAATAGTGAAGGGAGAAAAATTATGAAAAAAATTTTTATGGTTTTGGTTGTAATAAGTAGTTTTATATTTATTAAGAATGTAGAAGGGGAAAATAATTATGAGGTTAAATTAGGAAATAGTATAGAAGTTAGAGATTATGATATAAATGAATATGATATTTATAATGATGATAAAATTAATGTTTTAAAAGTTAATAATTATGTTGTTATTGAAGGTGTAAAATGTGGAGAAAGTATTATTAAATTAGTTCATAAAAAAACAACAAATGAACTCAATTTTATAGTTAAAGTAATTGGTGGAAAAATTAATTTAATTAAAAGCAATTATTATAGTGATTATAATTTAAACAAAGGAAATGTTAATTTTAAAGATTCTAAATATGATGTATTTGATTTAGATGATAATTTTATAACTAGTTTAGTACTTAATAGTGATGGTAAAGCTTCTAGTGATTATATTTTTGAATTTGATAAAACTTATTATGTAAAAGAAAAAGAAGCAAGTATTGGTTATCTGAAAAGTGATGAAAAAAGTTATTTTATTATTGGAAGTAATAAAAATTTTACTGATGTTCATGTTTATGGAAAAGTTAAAAAATCTAGTATTAATTTATATAAATATTATAGAAATAATAAAGGTGTTTTAGTAAGTGATGATTATGTTACTTTTAAGATATTTAATGATATAACTGGAGAATTTTTAAGAAATGTAACTTTTGATAAAAATGGATATTTTAACATTGTATTGCCATATGGTAAATGGAAATTTGTTCAAAATACGGTTTATAGAGGAACAGTTGTTAATGATTTTATTATAAATATAGATGGAAATGATGAAAGTATTATAAAAATATTAACGGATAAAGATATAAATACAAAACTAAAAATAAATAATTTAGATTATGATAAAAACATTAAAATTTATAATAATAATATAAAATTTAAAATTAAAAATTTAGATACTAATGAATATGTTTGTAAATTAGATGAATGCGAATTTAATACTATAAATGGAGAAATTGTTATTCCTGTATATTTAAATATTGGAACATATCAATTAGAACAAGTTGATACCTATATTAAAGATTATTTATATAATAATGAAATTATTAAATTTGAAATAGGTGTGGGTGGTCAATATAAAAAAGATTCTAAATATGGTAATGTTTTTTCAATTGATTTTTATAATAAAAGAGTATTAGGTAGTGTAAAAATAAATACTTTTGGAGAAAAAGAATATTTTAATAATAATAAAATAATGTTTGAAAAAATTAAAATGAATAGTGGTTTTTATAAAATATATGCAAATCAAAATATATATAATAGTGATGGAACATTATTATATAAAAAAGATGAATTAGTAAAGAAAATTGTAATTAATAAAGATAATTATTTAGTAGATAAGTTGATGTGTGGTAAATATTATTTAATTGAAGATAATACTGATATAAATTATATAAAAAATAATAATAAATATAATTTTGATATAGAATATAAAGATCAATATACTAATAATGTAGTAGCTGAAGTTAATATATATAAAATATTAAATAAAGGAAGTTTAACAATTAATGTAATAGATTATTATAATCATAGGGGACTATCTAATGATTTTATGGAATTACATATAGAAAATGGGAAAGAAGATTTATTAGTTGGAAAATATTCAAGTGATATAACAGGTAAAATAGTTATAGATAATATTCCTATAAAAAATGGATATAAGTATTATGTAAAAGAAATTAAATCTAATATTGATTATATATATGATGATGCAAAAATATATTTTGATTTTTTAAATAATAAAGATGTTGTGATAAATAAATATGGAAAAAGTAATGTAGGAAGTTTGGATGTTTTTGTATTAGAAGAAAATACAGATAAATGTATAGAGAATGTTTTAATTAAGTTAATTAATTTAGATAATAATAAGATATATAGTTATTATACTGATAGTTTTGGTAGATTATTTTTAAATAAAATAGGTTATGGTAGATATAGTTTGTATGAATATCATATTAATAATAATTATTATATAAATAAAGAATTTATAAATTTTGATATAAATGATAATAATAAATATGTAAGATTAAAATTATATAATAGGAGAGTTAATAAAAGTGTTGTAAATGATAATTTTATAGAAAGTAAAGAATATAAAAATGATATTATTTATTTAGATAATGTTCCTAATACTAATAAAAATATGATTATATTTAATATAAATTATTTTATTATATTTATTGTTATAATTATTTTATATAGAGAAGTTAATTGTGTTATAATAGATAAGAAAAGAGGGATATAATGGATTTAGTATATGTTGGAGTAATAGTTGGTACTCATGGTATTAAGGGTGAACTTAAAATAAAAAGTGATTTTGAAAAAAAAGAATTAGTTTTTAAAGTTGGTAGGAAGATAATTATAGATAATAAAGAATATACAATTAGAAGTTATAGGTATCATAAAATATTTGATATGATTACAATAGATAATTTTGATAACATAAATGATGTTTTGTGTTATGTAGGAAAAAAAGTATATGTTAGTAGAATATCATTAGATTTGAAAAAAAGTGAGTACTTATTAAGTGATTTAATAGGACTTAATGTTGTTTCTGGTAATACTGTATATGGTATTGTTACTGATTATTCTAATGATATTAATCCGCTTTTAAAAGTTGATTTTGATAAAAATTATTATATACCATTAAAAGCAAATTATATTAAATCTGTTGATTTAGATAAAAAAATAATTATTGTAGAAGATATAGAAGGATTGATTATATGAAAATAAGTATATTAACTTTATTTCCTAATATGTTTGATGGTTTTTTGAAAGAATCTATAATTAAACGTGCAATAGATAAAAAGAAAGTAGAAGTTGAAATAATTAACTTTAGAGATTATAGTACTAGCAACAACAATCAAGTTGATGATACACCATATGGTGGAGGAGCTGGTATGGTTCTTATGTGTCAACCTATATTTGATTGTATTGAAAAGATAAAAACAGATGATTCATTAGTCGTGATGCTTACACCAGATGGAGTAAAATATAATCAAGGTATGGCAAAAGAATTTAGCAAAATTAAACACTTAATATTATTGTGTGGACATTATGAAGGATTTGATGAAAGAATAAAAACTATCGTTGATATGCAAGTTAGTATTGGGGATTTTGTATTGACTGGTGGAGAACTTCCTGCAATGGTTATAAGTGATAGTGTTATAAGACTTATTGAAGGAGTTATAAATAAAGATAGTTTAATAAGCGAGAGTTTTGAAGATGATTTGTTTGATTATCCTGTTTATACAAAACCTCAAAATTTTAGAGGACTTTTAGTTCCAGATGTATTAATAAGCGGTAACCATGCTAAAATTGAAGAATGGAGACGTAATAAGCGTATAGAAAAATCAAATAAATAATAGTAAGAGGGTTTTATAATGAATGTAGTATTAAATAAAAAAAATAAATATTTATCTTATAAATTAAATAAAATTGATGGATATATGTTTAAACCCAAAAGAAAAATAAATAATTTAGTTATTGTTGATAAAAAATATATTAATATTATATTAACAAAAAAAATTTTAAAAGATATAAATAAAACTATAAAAACTATTAAATTAATGTTGAATAGTGATGTTACAATTATTGAAGATTGTGATATGATGTTAAAAGAAATAAAAAGAATAATTTTTAATATAGAAAATAAGTATAAAAAATATTTTGATGAATTTGATTATTTTGAACTTATTAAGGAATTATATATTATGAATATGGAATTAAATTTAAAAAGAAAGTTAATACAGAATAATATATAGTTTCTTTTTTCATATAATTTAATGGTGATAATATGGCTAAAAAGTATATAAAAGGTTTTGTAACAAGATGTTTAGTTTGTGTGATATTATTTTTAGTAATTTCTATTATATGTAATTTTAGTGATAAAAATTTATTGTGGTTTAAAAATAATGTTTATAATAATAATATTAATTTTACTTTTTTTAATAAGATATATAAAAAATATATAAATAAATATTTACCGTTTGATTTATACGATGAAAAAATTGTTATGAGTGATAAATTTGTATATAGTGATAAAGAAAAGTATTTAAATGGTGTTAAATTAAATGTGGGTAAAAATTATAATATGAAATCTTTGTGTGGTGGTATAGTAGTTTATATTGGAGATAAAGAAAAGTTGGGTAATACAGTTATTATACAAGGAACTGATGGTGTTGATTATTGGTATAGTAATCTAGATAATTTAAGTGTTAAATTATATGATTATATTGAAAAAGATGTATTGATAGGTACTACTAATAATGAATATATTTATTTAACATTTTTAAAGGATGGTAAATATTTAGATTATGAAAAGTATATTTAAAATAAATATATTTACTTATATATTTTTAATATTATCTATGTTATCTGGTTATGGTAGGGAAATATTAACTGTATATTTTATATTAATTGTTCATGAATTAGGCCATTACATATTATTTAAATATTATAACATTAATGTTAATAAAATAACTTTGTATCCTTATGGTGGTATGATTGATAATAATATGTTAATTAATACTAATTCTAAGAAAGTGTTGTTAATTAGTTTAGGTGGTATATTTATACAAATTGTTTTATATTTAATCATATATTTATTATTTAAAGTGGGTTTTATAGAATATAATTTCTATAAAATGTTTGTTAGATATAACTTATACATTATTTTATTTAATTTAATTCCAATATATCCATTAGATGGATTTAAAATATTAAATAGTGTGTTAGAGTTAGTTTTATCTTTTAAATTAAGTTTAAAAATTAGTATTATATTTAATTTTGTTTTTATTATATTATTTTTTTTATATTTATATGTTTTTAATATTAATAATTATGTGATAGTTATATTTTTGTTATGTAATTTAATTAATTATATTAAAAGTATAAAGTATATTATTAATAAGTTTTATTTAGAAAGAATAATATATGACATTAAATATGATGGTATGATTAGTGTTAATTGTAAAAATAATATGTATAAAAATAAATATAATTATATAAATGGAGTGGGAGAAGAATTTGTAATTATGTTACAAAATATGTGATAAAATAATTGTAGTAGGTGATAGTATGAGAACTTTGGAGATTGTTTTTGGAGATAGTAGCTACAACATTTTAAAAAAAATAAATTTAAAAGATAGTGATATTTTGAAAATTAACATATTATTTAATGTTGGAGATTTATCTAATATTTCAAATTATATAATTAATATTCCTAAAGATTTATGTTTTGATGAAAAAAATTATTCTATAAAAGAGGAAACAGATAAAATAATTGATAGTATAAATAGAAGATATAAAATTAGAATATGGACTAGTCATAAAGATATTTATTCATATTTGATTATGTTGTATGTATCGAGTGTTATAAAAAAATATGATTATCAATTATATGTAATATATTGTGATGAGTATGATAAAGATTGTCCTTCTATAAGTGCAATGAAAATAGAAGATATAGAAAAGTTAGTTGGATTAGAATGTAAATTAGAAGATGAAGAAATAAAATGTAATTGTGATGTTTGGAAAAAATTGATTAGAGATAATTCAGAACTTAGAATAATAGAAAATGGTATAGTTAAATCAGTTTCGTTAAATTATTATGATAAATATATTTTAGATACATTGAGTAAAATAGGTAAGGTTAAGATAAGGCAATTAATTGGAAAACTTATGCAAAAAGTGTATTTGCAAGATAATTTATATAAATATTTAATTAATAATTTAATAAAGAATGGAAGGATTATAATTTGTAGAGATAATAAAGTTAGTTATTGTGATAATTTAATATCGGTAAATGTATAAAATAATGGAATTTATGTTTGACAATGGGGTTATTATTTGATAATATACTTATGTTTGTAAGTGTTCTTATAAACCGCATTGAAAAGGTTTTAAAACATACTTTGTTGCCTTAAGAGCGAGTCCTAAAAATAAATAGAAGGGAGTAAAAGAATATGAAAGCTATATTTGTTACAGGTGGTAAACAATATTATGTTTCTGAAGGAGACGTTATTTATGTTGAAAAATTAGAAGTTGAAGCAGGAAAAGATATTGAATTTACTGATGTATTAATGGTTGGAGAAAAAGTTGGAACTCCAACAGTTAGTGGTGCTAAAGTTGTATGTACTGCTGAAAAGAATGGTAAAGCTAAGAAGGTTGTTGTATTTAAATATCATCCAAAGAAGAAATATCGTAAGACTCAAGGTCATAGACAACCATATACTAAATTAGTTGTTAAGAAAATAGTTGGTTAATAATGATTAAAGTAATTAAAAAAAATGAAGTAATAGAAATTAGTGGCCATGCAAATTATGATGAATTTGGTAAAGATATTGTTTGTGCCAGTGTAAGTAGTGTAGTTATGACTACTGTTAATTCTATTATGAGTATAGATGATTCATCTATTAGTTATGTAGATGATGGAGATAAAATTATTATTAAGAAACTAAATGATAATGATATTGTTGATAAACTTTTAAATACAATGATACTTATTTTAAAGGATTTAGAAAGACAATATAAAAAAAATATTAAAGTTGAGAGTGAGGAATGAAAATGTTATATTTAAGTTTAAACATTCAACGTTTTGCTCATGTTAAAGCACAAGGTTCAACACATAATGGCCGTGATAGTGAAGGTAGAAGATTAGGAGCTAAAGCTAGTGACGGTGAAACTATAAATGCTGGTTCTATTATATATAGACAAAGAGGAACTAAGATTTATCCTGGTAAAAACGTTGGTATGGGTAAAGATCATACATTATTCGCATTAGTTCGTGGTGTTGTAAGATACGAAAGATGTGGAAGAGATAAGAAAAAAGTTAGTGTTTACGAAGCTTAATTAGATATCATCTTATGATGGTATTTTTTCTTGATAAAGATTACTTAATTTAGTAAAATAATTGTGAGGTGTTAATATGCGTTATAATAAAGTAGTTAATGCAGATAAAATAATTAATAGTAGTAGTTATTTAATAAAAAATCCTGAAATGTATAAAAATAAATGGAGAAATGTATTTGGAAATAATAATCCTATATGTTTAGAACTTGGAATGGGTAGAGGTAGTTTTATAATTGGAATGGCTAAAAAATATCCTAATATTAATTTTATAGGACTTGAACTTGATGTTAATCAAACTGCTACTGCTGTAAAAAATACAAGTGGAATGAAACTTGATAATTTAAAAATGATATGTGCAGATGCAAATAATATAATAGATTATTTTGGAAAAGAAATAGATACAATATATTTGACTTTTTCTGAACCATGGCCTAAAAAACAAGATGAAAAGAAGAGATTTACATCAATTAATTATTTAAAATTATATGATAGAGTATTTAAAAAGAATAAACATATTATTTTGAAAACTGATAATAAAATATTATTTCAATCTGGATTAGAAAGTTTAAGTAGTTATTGGTATACATTTGATGTAGTTAGCTTAGATTTACATAATGATGAAAGAAATATAAAAAATGTAATGACTGATTTTGAAATTCAATATTATAAAGAACATAGACAAATATATTATTTAGATGCTTCTTTTAAAAATTAATATAGATAATTCTATATTTTTTTGTTGATAAATTTATTAAATCCGATATAAATGGAAGTTTAGTATGATAGCAAAAATGAAGTAAAAAAGAACAAAAAAATATATTATATATTAACATATGGAATCAGTTTGTCATTGGTTGTATTTTCAATAATTATATATGATTATATGAAATTTAGAGTATTTTATTCAGTAATATTTTGTATATTTTTAGCACCTGATATGTATAGATTAATAAAAAATAAAAAGAATTTAGTTTATTTTGAATTAACTGATGAAAGACAAATATATAATAAATTGAATATATATCCTGAAGTAAATTCTTTGTTGAGTGTTTCAATTTATGTTAAAAAAATTAAAATAAAAAAACAAACATTTAATAAGTATGTAAGAAATGGATTTACTGCTGTTGAATGGGGTGCGTAATTCATTAAATATAAAAACTACATATTGTGCTGCAAGTATATGTAGTTTTTGTATGTTTAATTAATTTATAATAAGTTACTTTATTCGACAAATCATTTAAATATTTTGGTGTAATATATATAACCAGAACATTTATTGTTTATGTCCTGCCTTTTGTATTTAAGTATGAAGGGAGTAATAGTTATGAAGTTTTATTCATGTATTATGAAAATATTGGATAGAATAATTATTATATTTTTTATTAAAATCTTATATAGTTTTATAAAAGACTAATTTAATGGGGGTTTTGGTAAACAAAAAAGACATAGTACTAAAAAGTACAAATGTCACACCACAAGGTAGGACATTTAATAATAAATGTTCTACTTAACTGAATTGTACCATTATATTATGTTAGTGTCAAATATATATTTTTTAATTTTTAGTAAACTAATTTTTAATAATAAAATATCTTTAAATCTTTTAATTTATTATATAATATGATAAAATTTTCTTAGTAAGGTGATGTTATGGGAAAATGTGATTTTTTAAATAATTCTATTATTGCCTTTAGGGGTATATATAATAACATAACTATATATGAAAATAGTTTAGAATCTATTATGTATGCTGTTAAAAATAATTTAAGTGTTAGTATAGACGTTAGACATACTAATGATGAAATTATAGTGTTTAGTGATAAAGATGGTACTAGATTATTAAAATTAAAAGATAATATAAATACTTTGAATAAAGAAGAGTTAGATTTTATAAGTGGATATAATATTCCTAAATTAGTTGATGTTTTAAATAATATTGATGGTAAAGTACCAGTATTAATAAATATTTACGATAATGATAAAGTGTTTAGAAATAAATTAAATAAGATATTAGATAATTATAAAGGAAAGTTTTTGATATTAAGTGATGATATAGATGTAATAAAACATTATAAAAAAAAGTATGTGGTAGGACTTAATATTGATGATAAAAATATTAAATATTTAAATAAAAATTATGATGTTGATGTTATTAATGTTAAATATAATATTTTAGATAAGAGAGAGATTAATATTTTAAAAGATGATTATTATGTTGTTGGTAGTGTTATAAATAATAGAAAGGATGCTGAATATTATATTAAAATATTTAATAATTTGATTATTGATAATGTTGAGGAGGTATTTAAATGATAAAAACTTTTACAGGTCCTATGTTTAGTGGTAAGACAACCGCTCTTTTATCTACTTATTTTAAGATGTGGAATAAAAAAAATATTATGTGTTTTAAGCCTAGAATTAATACTAGGGATGATGGTATAAAATCTAAAGATATTAAAGATAATGTGGATGCTATATTAATAGATGATTTAAGTGAAATATTAGACTATATAAAAAATAATACAAGAACTATATTTATTGATGAAGGTAATTTTTTGAAAGGGGACGTTAGTGTTTTAACAGATTTAAGTATTGATAAGAATATTGATATTTATGTATGTGGGTTAAATATGACAAGTGAACAAAAACCTTTTGGGATAATGCCTAATATACTTAGTGTTAGTGATGAAATTGAAATATGTAAGGGATACTGTACTGAATGTAATAGACCTGCTAGTTATACATATTTTGAAGGTGGAAAGAATAGTGATATAGTTGTTGGTGATAGTGGATATATTACTTTATGTGAAGATTGTTTAAGAAAAAGGAGAAAGAGTAATGAGTAGAGGTAAGTTGATTGTAATTGAGGGAACAGATTGTAGTGGAAAAGAAACTCAAGCTAAGATGTTGTTAAGTAGATTAAGAAATGATGGAGTTAAAATTGAAGAAAGAGCATTTCCTATGTATGATACTCCAACTGGTAAAATAATTGGTGGTGCGCTTTTAGGGAAAAGTCATATAGGTGAGTCTGTTTTTCCTAATGTAAGCAAACTAAATCCTAAGGTTGCTGCGCTTTATTATGCTGCTGATAGACTTTATAATATTGATGAAATAAATAAAATGCTTGATGGTGGTATAAACGTTATATTAGATAGATATGTTGAGAGTAATATGGGACATCAGGCTGGTAAATTAAAAGATAAACAAGAAAAGTTAGATATGATGAATTGGTTGGAAAGTCTCGAATATGATCTGTTAGAACTTCCTAGACCAGATATGGTATTGTTTTTGTTTATGCCATATCAATATACTATTGAACTTAGAAATAAACGTGGAGAAGCACCTGATGAGGTTGAAAAAGATGTAGATTATTTACATAATGCTGAAGAAACATATAGTTTAATGGCTAGCAAATACAATTACAAGATAATATATTGTGTTGAAGATGAAAGAATAAGAACAATTGAAGAAATAAATAATGATGTTTATGAATATGTTAAGGATAAGTTAAAATAGTTTTGACTTATTCTTTTTTATATAATATTATATTTTTGGTGGTTATATGAAATATGTTTTAATAACTGGCGGAAGTCAAGGATTAGGTAAAAGTCTTGTAGATGTTTTTGCTAGCAATTATTATAATGTTATTATTGGTTATTTAAGTAATAAAGATAAGGCTTTAAAATTATGTGAAGAAATTAATAGTAAATACAATGTAAATTGTATTGCAAAGAAAATTGATATTACTTGTAAAGATGATGTAAAAGATATATTTAATGAATTTGATATAGATATTTTAATAAATAATGCTAGTTTATCTATGGATAATTATATTGAAGATAAGAGTTTTGATGAATTTATGAAAGTCGTTGAAGTTAATTTAGGTGGTACTTATATGATGTGTAAGTATGCTAAAAATGTTAAAGCTGTTGTTAATATTAGTAGTAAAGATGGCATAGATACTTATAGTCCTATTAGTTTAGATTATTCTAGTAGTAAAGCAGGTATTATTAATTTATCTCGTAATTTAAGTTTATATTATAAAGATAAAAAAATTATTTGTGTTTGTCCTGGTTGGATTAATACAGAAAGTGTAATGAATATGAATCCTCTTTATTTGAATAATGAGATGAAGAGAATTGGACAGAATGAACTTTTGGATAAAGATTATGTTGCTAACAAGATTTTTGATATAGCAACTGGTGATGTAGAAAGTGGAAGTGTTATAGAAATATGATAAGAGAAGATATAATTAAGTTAGTAAATGAATGTGAAAATGAATTAAAAAGTGAATTTGATAAAGTAGATAAAGTTTGTGAAGAAAATACTTTTAAAGTGATGGATGCTTTTAGAAATAATAATGTTAGTGAAGTTCATTTTAATAGTACTACTGGATATGGATATGGTGATATAGGGCGTGATGTTGTTGAAAAAGTGTATAGTGATATATTTCATACAGAAGCTAGTTTAGTTAGAAATCAATTTATTAGCGCATCTCATGCTTTGTGTGTATGTTTATTTGGATTATTAAGACCTGGAGATGTTATGTTATCTATTAGTGGTACTCCATATGATACATTGCATGAAGTTATAGGTATAAAAGAGAATGATAGTAGTTTAATTAGTTTTGGTGTTAAATATGAAGAAATTGATTTAGTTAATGATGATTTTGATTATGATAAGATAGAGTCTGCTTTAAAAAATAAAAAGTATAAATTAGTACATATTCAAAGAAGTAAAGGTTATAGTACTAGAAAAAGTTTAGTTATTGATAAAGTTAAGAAAGTTATAGAATTAACAAGAAGTATTGATAAAGATGTAATTATTATGGTTGATAATTGTTATTGTGAATTAGTTAGTAATTTAGAACCTAGTGATGTTGGTGCAGATGTGGTTGTTGGTTCTTTAATAAAAAATTTGGGTGCTGGAATATGTAATAATGGTGCTTATATTGTTGGAAAGAAAAAATATATTGGATTATGTGCTGAAAGATTAACTTTGCCAGGAGAGGGAATTGATGTTGGACCTAGTTTAGGTGCTAATAAAGATTTTTTGAAGGGATTATTTTTTGCTCCTAGTGTTGTTAGAAGTAGTTTAAAGGTTTCAATATTAACTAGTATGGTATTAGAAAAATTAGGATATAATGTAGAACCTAGATATAATGAAGAAAGAGCAGATATAGTAGAAAATATAATATTTAATGATAAGGATAAATTAATAAAATATGTACAAGGAATACAAAGTGGCAGTGCAATTGATTCAAATGTTTTACCAATTCCAGTTAAAACACCTGGTTATGATGATGAAGTTATTATGGCTAGTGGTGCATTTACACAAGGTTCAAGTATTGAAATGAGTTGTGATGGTCCTATAAGAAGTCCTTTTATTGCTTATCAACAGGGTGGATTAACTTATGAAACTGGAAAATATACATTAATATGTGCTATAGATTATTTATTAAATAAATAGTTTGTAGTCGAAATAATAGAAAAAAAGAAATTTTTTCGAGTGTAGACCGAAAAACTTTTTGACTTTGATAATACATTATATAAAAATATAAGTTATGATGTGAAAAATACTTGCATAAATAATGATTTATGTGTATAATATCAAATGTAAAAGTTATTTCATGGATTTAATTTACTCCGAATTATATCTATGATATGACGGTTAATAGAAAAATGGAGGTTAATTTTATGGCAGTTACAAAAGATAGAAAAGCTGAATTAGTTAAAAAGTTTGGTAAAGACGAAAAAGATACTGGTTCAAGTAAAGTTCAAATAGCTATATTAACAGATGAAATTAATGATTTAACTGAACATTTAAAAGTTCATAAACATGATTATCATTCAAAACGTGGATTATTAATGAAAGTTGGTAAGAGACGTAGTTTATTAGACTATTTAAAAAGAACTGATGTAGTTAGTTATAGAGAACTAATTAAAGAATTAAATATAAGAAAGTAGGCACATTATTTTTTGTGTCTTTTTATTTTTTGAAAATATTGATATTTGTAGGAGGTAAAGAATGGATAAAAATGTTTTTGAATTAGATTTTATGGGGAGAAAATTGGTTGTAGAAAATGGAGAACTTGCTAAACAAAGTAATGGTGCTGTATTAGTAAGATATGGAGATACAGTTGTTTTAACTGCTGCTGTAATGAGTAATAATGTTAGTACTGCAGATTTTTTTCCTTTAACAGTTGTATATAATGAAAAATTATATTCTGTTGGTAAGATACCTGGTGGATTTATTAAAAGAGAAGGTAGGCCTAGTGAAAATGCTACATTAGCAGCACGTTTGATAGATAGACCTATTAGACCTATGTTTGATGAGAATTTTAGAAATGAAGTACAAGTTATAAATACTATTTTATCAGTAGATCCTGATAATAGTCCTGAAATGACTGCTTTATTTGGTTCAAGTTTAGCACTTGGAATATCTAATATTCCTTTTGATGGACCTGTTGCAGGTGTTGTTGTTGGTAAGATTGGTAAGAAGTTTATTATTAATCCAACAAGTGAAGAGTTAGAACAAACAGAATTAACATTAACAGTTGCTGGTACTGAAACAGATATTTGTATGATAGAAGCTGGTTGTAAACAAGTAAGTGAAGAAGTTATGCTTGATGCTTTAGAATTTGGACAAAAAGCAATTAAGAAATTATGTCAATTCCAAAAGAAAATTATTAAGAAAATTGGAGTTAAGAAAACTGAGGTTGAACTTGCTAGTATTGATCCAGAACTTGAAAAAGCAGTAAGAGAATTTAGTACTAAGGATATGTTAGAGGCTATACAAATAAAAGATAAGTTAGAAAAATATGCAAGAATAGATGAAGTTAAAGAAGAGGCAATTAATCATTTTAATGAAATTTATGCTGATAGTGAAGAATTAGAAAGTATTTTAAAAACAGTTAAAAAGATTGTTGATATGATTGAAGGAGAAGAAGTTAGAAAATTAATAACTGAAGATAAGATTAGACCTGATGGACGTAAGATGGATGAAATTAGACCACTTAGTGCTAGAATTGATTTACTTCCTCGTACTCATGGTTCTGCTTTATTTACAAGAGGACAAACTCAAGCTTTATCAACTACTACTTTAGGTGCTATTGGTGAACATCAAATTTTAGATGGACTTGGGATTGAAGATACTAAGAGATTTATGCTTCATTATAATTTTCCTGCATTTAGTGTTGGTGAAACTGGTAGATATGGTAGTCCTGGAAGACGTGAAATTGGTCATGGTGCTTTAGGTGAAAGAGCATTATTACAAGTTATTCCTAGTGAAGAAGAGTTTCCATATACTATTCGTGTAGTTAGTGAAATTTTAGAAAGTAATGGAAGTTCTAGTCAAGCAAGTATATGTGCTGGATGTTTATCTTTAATGGCTGCAGGTGTTCCTATTAAAGCGCCAGTTGCTGGTATTGCTATGGGACTTATTACTAAAGGTGATAAGTATACAATACTTACAGATATTCAAGGTTTAGAAGACCACATGGGTGATATGGACTTTAAAGTTGCTGGTACTAGAGATGGTATTTGTGCTTTACAAATGGATATTAAAATTAAAGGTGTTACACGTGAAATATTGAAAGAAGCTTTAGCTCAAGCTAAAAAAGCTAGAATGGAAATTCTTGATTTGATGGAAACAGTTATTAGTGAACCTAGAAAAGAATTAAGTCCTTATGCTCCTAAGATTGCAACATTTAATATAGACCCTGAAAAGATTAAAGATGTTATTGGTCGTGGTGGAGAAATGATTACTAAAATAATACTTGATGCAAGTAATGTTAAAACTGTTAACGATAAAGATGCTGTTAAAGTTGATTTAGAAGATGATGGTAGAGTTATTATATATCATACAGACCAAAATGTAATTGATAAAACCGCAGAAATGATTAAAAATATTGTTAGAGAAGTAGAAAACGGTAAAACATATACTGGTAAAGTTGTTAAGGTTGAAGAATTTGGTTGTTTTGTAGAACTTTGGCCAGGATGTGAAGGATTAGTACACGTTTCACAACTTGCTCATGAAAGAGTTGAAAAAACTAGTGATGTTGTTAAAGTTGGAGATGAAATCATTGTTAAATCTTTAGGATATGATAATCGTGGAAGATTAAATTTAAGTCGTAAGGATGCTTTACCAAAACCTAAGAAAAAAGAAGATAAGGGTAAAGATAAAAAGAAAAAAGATGAATAGAGAAATAAAAATTGGAGAAGTTTATAAACATTTTAAAGGTCACGTTGTTCGAATAGTTTGTATCGCTAAAAATACAGAAACTATTGAAGAAGAAGTAGTTTATTACCATATTAAAAATAAAGAATATTGGGTAAGACCTCTTAGTATGTTTAATTCATTAGTAGATAAAGATAAATATCCTGATGTTAAACAAGTTTATAGATTTCTAAAAATAGAGTCTGATAGTGAATAGTTATCAGACTTTTTAATATAATTTAATATGAATAATTTTGTAATAAATATAATGAATAAATATGGATATTTAGGAATACTTTTTTTAATAACAATAGAAAATATATTTCCTCCTATACCTAGTGAGGTTATACTTACTTTAGGTGGATTTATGACTAGTAAATATGGAATTAATATGTCTTTATTTGGTGTTATAATGTATTCTACTTTTGGTAGTATGTTGGGTGCTATAATACTTTACTATATAGGTTATGTTTTTAATAAAGATAGACTTTTAAAAATAGTTAGAAGTAGAGTAGGAAAAATACTTTGCTTAAAAGAAAGTGATATTGTAAAAAGTGATAATAGTTTTAATAAAAATGGTGATTTAACAGTATTATATTGTCGCTTTATACCTATTGTTAGAAGTTTAATAAGTATACCAGCTGGTGTTAATAAAATGAAATTTAGTATATTTTTATTATATACATTTGTAGGTTCTTTAATATGGAATACAGTATTAGTTAGTTTAGGTAAATTAGTTGGAGAAAATTATATGGTAGTAGCAGGAGTGTTTAGTAAATATAGTAAAATTATATTAATATTATTAATTTGTTTGATTGTGTATAAAATTATAAAGAAAATAAAAAAAGATAAAATTTAACGATGAAAGATAATAAAAATTATATATTTGTGTAAAAGAATATAAAAAAGTGAAGAATAATTTAAAATTACTTTAATTTAATAAAAATATAGTATATAATTGATAATAGGTGATAAGGAAATGATATATTTAGATTATTCTGCAACGACACCAGTATTACCTGAAGTGTTAGATAGTTATAATAAAGTTACTAATGAGTATTTTGGTAATCCTAATAGTTTACATAATTTAGGATTAAAATCTAGAGAATTATTAAATAGTGCTACTAGACAGGTTAGTGAACTTTTAAATATAGATGTTAGTGAATTTAGTTTTACAAGTGGTGCAACAGAAAGTAATAATTTAGCTATTATAGGTGCTTGTTTAGCTAATAAAGATAAGGGAAATCATATAATAGTTTCTAAGTTAGAGCATCCTAGTATATATAAAATTGTTGATTATTTAGTTAGTATAGGTTTTAAAGTTAGCTATGTTAATAATACTGTTGAGGGTGTTATTGATTTTGAGGATTTAAAAAGAAAGATGAATGAAGATACTATATTAGTTAGTATATGTGCTGTTAATAGTGAAACTGGTATTAGACAACCTTTAAGAACTATAAAACAAGTTATTAATAAATATAATAAGAATATATTATTACATTCTGATATAACACAAGCGTTAGGTAAAGTTAGTATTAATTTTAATGATTTTGATTTAGCGAGTGCTAGTGGTCATAAAATATATGCTCCTAAAGGAATAGGTTTGTTTTATAAAAAGAAAAATGTTAAATGTCAAAAGTTATTACATGGTACAGATGAATCTTATCATCCTGGTACTCCAGCACTTCCATTAATAGTTTCATTTAGTAAAGCATTACGTATAAGTTTACATGAATTGGATAAAAAATTGGAAATAGTTAGTAAATGGAATGAAAAATTAGTTAAGAAATTAAGTACTTATCCTAATATTAAAATTAATCAAAGTAAATATTCAATTCCTCATATTTTAAATATAAGTTTAATGGATATTAAACCAGAAACTTTTATACATGCTATGGAAAGACATGAAATATATATATCAAGTAATACTGCTTGTAGTAGTGGTAAGTTATCTACCAGTGTAATGGCTTTGTATAATGATAGATTGAGAGCAGAAACTACTATAAGAATAAGTTTATCTTGTATGACTAAATTAGAAGAAATAACTGTGTTTATTAATACTTTTAATGGTGTATATGAAAAGTTGCATAGTTTAAATGAATAAAAAAATATCTACTATTTGTTAGTAGATTTTTATATGAATAAATTTTCATAATATTTAATATCATATTCACTTTGAAGAATACATAAATCATTTTTTATTTTAAAAGTATGAAATATATTATTTGATTTTAATAAAAAGGGTAGAGATTTACCATTTTTAAAATTAATAATTATACTTTCTATATTTTTTTCATTTTTTATTAAATTAAATGCATTTTCTTCTAATTGTTTATTTGTTAAATTATATTCTATAGTTTTATTTTTTAGTTTTATCATAAAGAAATTACTTATTAGAGAATTAGTATTATTTTCTTTATATGGGATTTCATCACCGTTTGAATCAATATTAGATATGTATAGTTTATCAAACATTTTATTATTAGCGATAATTGTCTTGTTGTTGTCTAAATTAATAATAATATTGTTTATTGATTCATTAGTCATATTATCACCTAAATTAATTATAGTACAAATTTTATGTTTTTGTCTATTAAAAAAACACAATATTTTTAAATTATTGTATTTATATTTTAAAGTGGACTTTCTTCTTTCCAATCCATGAAGTTAAGAACTTTATTTTTTATATTTTCATCTTCAATGGGAGCTGGTTGGTAATTATTACTTTTACCTGTATATACATAACATGGTATTATGTTTGATTCTTTGTTTATTAATGAATTGTTATTATCTATTGTGAGATTTATTTGATATATAATTGTTCTATTTTCAGGATTTTTACTGCCACCATAACAGAAATTGCCTAAAGAATATATTATTTCTTTGTCTTTATATATTTCTCTAGGTTGCAATACGTGTGGGTGACTACCTATAACTAGATCGGCACCATTGTCAATTAGTTTTCTTGTGGCATTTATTTTCCATTCTTCTGGTTTGTGAATTCTTTCTTGTCCTCCGTGGAAAAAAACTATTTGGTAATCTGATTTTTTTTCTGCTTCTTTAATTAATGTAATAATTTCATTTGCTTGTGATTCTATCCACAATCCTTTGCATATAACAGCAATAACGTAATTATTTTTTTTAAAGTACATGATGTTGTTGTAGTCTCCATATTGCATATTAGTTTTAGATATAGTATTAATTGTATCTTGTTTTCCAAGTGGTCCATAGTCATTAGAATGATTGTTAGAAATAGAAACACCTTCTACGCTTGATGAAGTTAATATATTTATATTATCTGTTTTTGATTTATACCAATAAGCTGGTTCAGTATTTTTATTGATTTCTGTTAAAGGCTGGTCTGTTAGAACATTTTCTAAATTTACAATAGTAAAATCATCTTCTTTAAAAATGTTATTAACTTTACTAAGAAAGTATGAAGATTCTTTATTATTAGCATATTCATTAAAACTACCTGGTGTAGTTTGATCTTTATATGATGCTAGCATAATATCACCAGTAAATGATAGTTTTATATTATAAGTTTTGTTTATATTATTATTTGTAGTTTTTTCATTTTTTGTACTTTTATTATTTTCTAATTTAATTTTTTCTTTACTTATTTCTTCTTTTGCTATTTTTATATAATTTTCATATACTTTTTTTGATTGATTTTCAAAATATAATTTAGATACAAAAATAGTTGAAATAAATGTTAAGAAATATAAAATTATATATGTTATTAGTGTTTTTCTTTTCATATAATCATTATCCTTATATTTTTAATTATATGTTATAGTTTTATTGGTGTCAAATATAATTATTTGTATAATTTTAGGTTTAAAAGATATTAATTTTTGCTAATTTAGGGCTTCACAAATTATTAATTGTATGTTATATTAGTTAAGTAAATTTATTTGTGCGCTCATAGCTCAATTGGATAGAGCGTTAGACTACGGATCTAAAGGTTAGGGGTTCGACTCCCTTTGGGCGCACCATTTTTTGTTTTTTATTCATGAGAAAGAGTACAATTTGTACTTTTTTTACATATTTGTTTGTGTTTGTTACATAGTATATAATGTATTATATTTAATTTTGTATTTTATAATTTATGCTTTGTATATTAAAAATACTTGTATTTTAAATATAATATGATATAATTTAATTGTGATAAGTTTACTTGTCAAATTAAAAAGAGATATTTAATCCAGCAAAATTAGGTGTCTCCTTAGTATTTTGTTTTTTGTAAGTTAGCACCTACATATGATGAGTAGGTGTTATTTTTTAATCCTTGAAGTTCATTAAACGTTCTAATACTATCAATATTAATATATTTTTTTACATATTTATTTACATTTGTTACATAATATATAATGTATTGTATTTAATTTTGTATTTTAAATTTATGCTTTATATATTAAAAATACTTGTATTTTAAATACAATATGATATAATTTAGTTGTGATAAGTTTACTTGTCAAATTAAAAAGAGATACAATTTTGGCTTAGATGTATCTCCACAATGTGGGTTGCACCTAATTATATAGGTGCTTTTATTTTTATTTTAATATGATTGCAAGGACTACAATGATGAAAGGAATTAATGAAAGTATTAATACAACTGCCATTAAGTATTCCATTTTTTAATGTAGATAATAATTTATATGCTTTCATACCATCACCTCCTCATACATATAAATATGTATTGTGGAGGTACACCTATAATTGCATCTCTGATATAATTATATAATATAAAAATCAACATTACAATAAACATCTATATAAAATAATAGAAAATGTTTGTTAAAAATAAAATTGTTTTTTTAGTATAAAATTGATTTAATGATGAACACTATATAATGGTGATTTATAGTGATAAACGGTTATAATATTAGAAAAATAAATGGAGAAGAAATACTTTGTTTGTATTTAGATTTATCTAGCGAGTTTGCTAATTTAGATTCTAAAAAAAATAAAAATTTAAAGAGTGAAATAAAAAAATATATTAAGAAAAATAAAATAAATTTTAAAGGTGTTAAAGTAGCTTTAGTTATTGGTGGATTTCTTGTTGGTACTGTTATGTTAAATAATATAAAACAACCTGATAATAGTTTTAATAATAATAGTATTGTTGCTATAATGAATGAAGTACATGATAATATTACCAGTAATAATACTTTGCAGGAAGATGAAACTAAGGAAGAAAATGTTGTTCTTCAAGATAGTGATGTTAATGTAGATGATAAAGTAAATAATGTAGATAACAATACTATTAGTCAAATAAATAAGGAAGAAGTAAAAAATAGAGATAATGTTGTTAAAGAAAGTAGTAATAAAGTAGAAGTAAAAACAGAAGAAGATATTGTTAAAGAAGTAGTTATTGATAATAATATATATGTTAATGTTAGAAGAAATAATGGTAATATAGAAAAATATGAACTTGAAGAATATATAATTGGTGTGGTTGGTGCTGAGATGCCTGCATCATTTAATAAAGAAGCGCTTAAGGCACAAAGTGTAGTTGCTAGGACATATGCTTTGAAATCTATAAAAAATAATAAACAATTAACTAGTAATAATAGTACACAAAATTTTAAAGATAATAATGAATTAAAAAAGATGTGGGGTAGTAGTTATAATACTTATTATAATAAAATAAAAAGTGCTGTTTTAGAAACAAAAGGATTATATTTGTCATATAATAACGATTATGTTGATGCAGTATATCATTCTACTAGTAATGGGAATACAGAAGATGCAGTTTATGTTTGGGGTAATAGTGTACCTTATTTAAAAAGTGTTAGTAGTGAATATGATAATACTAATAAAAATTATAATAGTACTATAACTTTAACTTATAATGAAATATCTAATAAATTAAAAAATAGTATTGATAGTAATACTAAATTTAATATTATAAGTAGAACTAGTGGTGATAGAGTAAAAGAAATGGAAATTAATGGAATAACATATAGTGGAGTAGAATTTAGAAAATTATTAAATTTAAGGTCAGCTGATTTTAGTATAGAAAATAATGGTGCTAATGTTGTTATAAGTACTAATGGATATGGACATGGTGTTGGTATGAGTCAATATGGTGCAAATGGAATGGCTAATAATGGAAGTAGTTACACTGATATATTATTACATTACTATACTGGTGTATCCATTAAAAATATTTATTAAATATAGTGTTTAATGTGTTAGATATTAAATCTGTTATGTGTGATACATATAAATCTATATTTGAATTAGTTAATAACATAGTTTTATTATTATTTATATATTCTAAAGATACTGGTATACCAATAGTTATTATTGGTTTTTTTAATAAATTATAATCTATTAATTTATTATTATTTAGTATACCACTACCTGGTTTAATACCTGTATTAGATATTTCAATAGTTTGATTAATGTAATTAATATTATTTGTTATAAAAGAATCTATTAAAATAACTAGGTTTGGTTTAATTAAGTTTGATATACTTTTAATTATTTTATCAGTATTTATACCAGTAGAACCTAATATGCCTGGTATGAATGCTGATACTTTAATATTATTTATATTATCTAAACCTTTTACATTATAATTAACTTTTATTTTATTTATAGTAATTGGTCCTATACTATCTGCTGTATTATTAATATTACCTAGTCCTATTATAAGTACATGTTTAATATTAATATTCAATTTATTAATAAAATGTAATATTTCTTTTAAAAATATATTATTTAAAGATTTATTATTAATATTATCAAATTTAATTGTATGATAAATATTTGTTTTATATATAGATTCTAATATTTGTATATTATTATATTTTTTTATTAATTTATATTCTTTGTTAGTATCTATATACATATCTGTTCTTAAATTCATATATTTTCACCTAATATTATATTGATTAAATTATTAAATAAATATACAATATTAATAGAGGTTTTAAATATGGTAGTTATTGATAATATAAATAATTTAGATTTAGATAATACTATTTGTTGTGGACAAATATTTAGATATGAAAAGTTAGAAGATGATAGCTATATAGTTATATTAAAAGATAGGGTAGTTAAATTAAAATATATAGATAATAAATTATATATTGATTCTAATAATATGAATAATATAGAAAATGTTATTAGAGAATATTTAGATTTGGATAGAGATTATATTAGTATAATAGAAAACATTAAAGAATGTGATGATGTACTTGGTAAATATTTAGATAAGTCTATTGGATTAAAGATGATTAAACAAGATCCTATAGAATGTATTGTTAGCTATATAATAAGTCAAAATAATAGTGTTAGAAATATAAAGAATAGTTTAGATTTAATAAGTTATAAGTTTGGGGATAAAGTTATGTTTTTAGATAAAGAATATTATTTATTTCCTAGTATAGATAAATTAAGTAAAATAAGTTTAGATGAGTTTAGAGAATGTAAAGTAGGTTTTAGAGATAGATATTTAGTTGATATAATAAGTGATATTGTAGAGAATAGATTAAATGTTAATTATATATTTGAAATGAATAGTGAAGATAGTTTAAGATATTTGATGAGTTTTAGAGGAATAGGGATGAAAGTTGCTAGTTGTATTCTTTTGTTTGTTTATGGGAAGTATGATGTTTATCCAATAGATACTTGGGTTAAAAAATATATGGATACTAATTATGGTATTAAAGATGAAAAGAAGATAAAAGAGTTTTGTAAAGAAAAATATGGTAAGTATAGTGGACTTGCTATTCAATATATGTTTAATGGTATGAGAAATATGTAAATTTTTTTACGATTTATTTAATTATGTAGTTGATTTTTATAAAAAACTATATTAGAATTTATTTATAAGGTATGATAATACTCTTAAATAATAGAAAGGAAGATATATATTATGAAAAAATTAAATAAGAAAGGTTTTACATTAGTTGAATTACTTGCTGTTATAGTTGTACTTGCTTTATTAATGGTTGTTGCTGCTAGTAGTATTGGAACAGCCTTAAAAAATTCTAAAAAATCTGCAACAAAAACAGAAGCTCAAAAAATTATTAGACAATTGTACCAAGATAATAAATCATTATCTTTAACTGGTTCTTTAACAGCTGCTTCAGCTCAAGAAGGAACTGATGGAGATACTTTTACTTATAAGTATGATGTTGCCGCAACTGGAGCAATTAATAATTTTTGCTTAAAACATTCTGATGGGTATTGGGTTACTGGATCGATTGATGAAAATGGTAAAGAAACTATTGCAGATCCAGTAGAAGATAAACCTGATGATAGTAATTGTATTGATTAGTAAACGATAAAATATATTAAAAAAAGAGAAAAATTACTTGCATAATTCCCAAACCTGTAGTATAGTATTAAGTAGTTAAGTTAATTAACTGCTTTTTGTATCGAGAAGTAGCACAGCTTGGTAGTGCACTTGGTTTGGGACCAAGGGGTCGCAGGTTCGAATCCTGTCTTCTCGACCATTTGATATTTACAACACTTAAATGTGTTGTTTTTTTATGTCCCCTTGTCCCAAATTAAAACAAATAAAATATATTGATTATAAATATTCTATTTGTTAAATGTGCTACTTGTCGATATAAAAAATATATTTTATAATTTTTATCGAGAATTTTTTTGCCTTATATATTCTTCAAGTGGTATACTGTCCGATATATCTGAACAATTTCCTTCTTCATAATTTAGTGAAGCGTAATTAATATCTGCAATTTTATAATCGTAGAAATCATTATCGTTTATTTTTTCTATTATACATTCATAGTAGTAATATTTATCATTGTTTTGATTGATAAATACTACATTATTGTTAAAGTAGTTTAATTTTGTTTTTTCATAAGAATCAATTACGTATGAATTGTTCTCAGAAGTATAAACTGTATTTATTAAAAAAATTAAGTTAATAATTATTGATGTTGTAGCTATTGTTTTTAATAATTTTAAATTATTTGTTATTATCGTCAATCTATCTTTATGTTTAATCTATAACCAACGATTTAAGCAATAGTAGAATAGTGCTGGATATTCTTTTGTTATTATAATTTCTTCGTTGTAGTATATTCTTATTGCTATAAATATTAGTGCTACTAGTATACTATTTATAATTAATTCTTTATTAATTTCTTTTTTTGAATAATGATTTATTTTTCCATTTGAAAATTTTAAATATGGATATATGCAATATGAAAACATTGTTATTAATATTGATATAAATAATTTCATTTTGATTTTCCTTTCTTTTTATTCTATTTCTACGTAATTTGAAGTTATTGATGGGATTGTTACAGAACTTCCCATTATTGAAGTGTAGGTTTCTAAACCATTCAACTCACCATATATGGTAATAATGTCATCTTCTAATATTCTTGGTGCATTTTCCATTGGAAAATATCTAACGTATATGGTATCTTCATATCCATAATCCGTTTTAGTTATATTTACTCTTAAGGTATACATTTTTATTACTCCGTAACTATCTTCCATCACTTGAATAACCTCTCCAGTATATTTTACGTATTTTCCTTTGTAATCTTCTGCATATCTAAATATGTCTTTGTAATTATATGTTTGGCATTCCTCTTTATAAGTTTGTATTATTTCTTCATTTGTTTTTGCTGGTTTAGTTGTTGTGCTTGTAATTAATTCGCATTCTTTACTATCTTTATTTATTGTATATCCATCAGGGCAAGTATAACATTCACTATCAATTAACGTACCTTCATCACATGATAGTTCACCATAATAATTTGCTCCAATTATTAATACTATTACTACAAATAATGCAGTACAAATTGCTATTATTATGTAATTAGTTGCTTTTTTCTTTTTATCAATCATTTTACTCACCAATTCCTTTATTTTTATATTTAATTATTTGTCAACCATTTTATATCGTTAACTCAATTTAATTATAATATATTTTTTATTGTTCGACAATAAATACTTGAGATAATTATATTAAAATATGAATATGTATTTTATTATAATAAAATAAAATTAATAAAATATAATATTAATGATATTGTTTGACTTTGTATAAGGTCTTATATATAATATCAAGTACACAACTTTATTTGATTTTTTAGAATGTTGTGTTATAATTTAAGTGATAGGAAGTTCTATCATATAAATATTTTTTGGACACAAAAAGAGTTGCTTAATATTCGTCGTTAAGTACTTTCAGTCCAATTTGTTCTGTGGGTACCTAAATGAGTTTGGTACCTGTTTTTTAATCCTTGTTGAAAAGTATTTTAAGTAGTATTAATATCACTACTAAGATTACTAAGTAATCCATTTATTATTCCTTCCATAGGACCACCTCCTTCCACAAAAGTTGAGAGAGGTTGAGAGTACCTAACTTAAGCAACTCAATTGGTATTATAATATATATTATATAATAATACAACGTTAAAATAGAGGTGTTTTATGATAATTTATTTAATTATAATTAATTTTATTAGTTTTATTGTATATGGTGTAGATAAATTTTTGTCTATAAAACATTATTATAGAATAAGTGAATTTATATTACTTAGTTTTGGTTTTATAGGTGGAGTAGTTGGTTCTATACTAGGTATGATATGTTTTAGGCATAAAACTAAAAAAATCAAATTTAAAGTATATTTGTTTTTATATTTTATATTATGGATATATATTTTATTAAAATTTTATAAAATATTTAACTATTAGTTTACATAGATTATTTTTTTTGCTATAATTTTTTATAGAATAGGAAGGTTGTTATTATGGATAGTATGATAAAAGAAATAAATGACAATTTGAAAGCTATATTAGAAACTATAAAAGATAATAGGGATAATTCAATTAATACTTTAGATAATATTCAAAATCAGATGGATAAAAAAGTTGAAGAAGCTAAGAAGTATAAGATTCAAGTTGATGCTAGTAAGGATAGAATAAACGAATTAGAGGATGAAAATAAATCTTTGGAATTATCTTTAAAAGAATTAAATGATAAATATAGTAAGATGAATTTAGTAGGATTAATAGAAGCTGGTAATAGAGAAATTAAATCTAAAATTAATGAAAATATTGGTGCTATTAATAAAGAGAAAGAGCATATTCAAGAACTTACTAATAGAGCTAGAACTATTAAAGATTTATTAATTAATTTAAAGAAAGATAAAACTGTTAAAGAAGAAAAGTTAGAAAATTTAAATGTTGTTTATGAATATTATAATGCTAGAATAAATGATGTAATTGATTATGCTTTCGATCATGCTAATAATTTATCTGATTATAAAAAGCCTATGTATTTACATGAAGATGTTGAATTAGATGATAGTGTTGTAGATAATAAAGAATTAGAAAATACAATGGTTTTTGATGAGATAGCTAGTATAGATAAGAATAAAAATTTTAAGGATGAGATGTCTTTTATAAATGATGAGATAACTGATAAGTTTGCTTCTGATGATAATAATGAAGAAGTTAATAATAATAATTTAGTTGATATAAATAGTGAAGATAATGATATAAAAAATAGTGAAGTTAGCATAGATTCTCATGAAGAAAATATTTTAGATAATAAAGAAAACAAAATTGAAGTAGATGAAGATAAAATACCTTTAGATAATTTTAATGAGAGTAAAGAAAATAATAAAGAAGTTATTTTTGATAATAAAGATAAAGTAAATAATAATAGTAATGATAATGATTTTGAATTTAATAGTGATTTAGATAAAGATGATGATATTTTTTCTGATAATAACTTTGATAATAATGATAAGGTTAATGATAAAACAGATATATTAGAAATTAAAAAAGATGAAGATAAAGAGAATGAAGATAGAATAAATAAAATAAATGATTTATTTTCATCAATAAATGTTCCTAACGCTAGTGTAGGTACTGTAAATCCTGTTCAAGTTCCTAATGTTGAGACAAAGATAGATAATGCTTATAAAGATATTTTTGGTGAAGAATTAAATGAAAATGATTTAAATAAAAAAGATCCAACTTTGACAGATATATTTGGTAATCCTATTAAAAAAGAAGATTTAAGTGAAGAAGTTAAAACTGGTAAAAAATTAGAAGATTTATTTAATGAAAGTGGATTGGATTTTAATAAATTTAGAGAAGATGAAAAAAATTATTTAAAACAAATATATAATGAAGAAAAATTTAGAAATGTAATTGAAACTTTAAAAAGAAATAAAATTAATTTAAACAATATATATCATGCATTTAATATATTTGGAGAAATGAGTGCTAATGAACTTGAAAATATGATTACTAAACTAATTAATGTAGGTCAAAGTGTAGAGGCTATTGGGCTTGTATTAGAAAAATTACCTAAAGTTAAAAAATATAATTTAGATGAAGCAATAAATAGTTATGGTGACTATGTAAAAGATTTGGATATTACAGAATTATTTATGAAAGCTAAAGAATTATATAAAAATGGAGGTAATTTATAATGGAATATTTGTTTGATTTAGGATTTAGTTTAGAAGAAATAAATAATATTAAGAATAAATATGATAATAGTGTTATAGAAAAATTAGAGTTTTTTCCAAGATTAGTTAGTACTAATTATGAATATTTAAAGAGTTATGGTATTAAAAATATTAAAGAATGTTTTATAAATCATTTAAATATGTTTTTTATGAATCCAGATAAATTTAGAAATATATTTAATAAATATGATAGAAATGATTTAATTAGATGTATTGAAAAAAATGATCAAGTATTAGAAAAATTGTAAAGAAATGTTATTTATTTAGATAATATTTCTTTTTTTGTCGATTTTTTGTGTTTTTATGATATAATTATTATGAATTATAATATGTTTTAGAGTAGTGAGGTGTTAGCATGAAATTAATTAAAAATATTTTACTTATTTTTTGTATTAGTTTTATGTTTATTTTGGGAGTTAATGCAGAGACAGGATATACGACTGATAAAACTGGAATTAGTTTGAGAAATCAACCTAGTACAGCTAGTGATAATTATATTATTACTACAATTCCATATAATGAGTATTTTTATATAAGTAATATGAATGCTGCTACTGGTGGTAATTGTCGTAAGGGGTGGTATTATGTATATTATAAAGGTAATTATGGATATGTTTGTTCTAGTATTGTTAAAATATTAGGAGAAGCTGATACTACTTATGATAGACCTTGGACTAGTCCTAAGAAGGCAATTGTTGGTGGTGCTAAGTTTATTAGTAGTGGGTATATTTCTAAAGGACAAAATACTAGTTATTTAAAAAAGTTTAATGTTAATCCAAATAGTTTTTATTCATTTTATGCTCATCAATATATGGCTAATTTAAGAGCTCCTGCAGGTGAGGCTAATACTACTTATAAGTCTTTATATAATAATAATTTACTAAATAATAGTTTTAATTTTACTATTCCTGTTTATACAGATATGCCTAGTCAAAGTTATTCTTATAATGGTTTATATCAAGTAGACATACCTACTACTGATGAGACAGATGATAGTTTTGAAAATATGATAAGAGATTTTCCTGATAGTTATAAGCCTGCATTAAGATATATACATAAGTTACATAATAATTGGAGTTTTACTCCTCTTAAAACTAATCTAAGTTTTGATGAAGTCTTTAATAATGAAAAATGGGTTTCAAGTATAGAAATTAATGCTGGTGTTTGTGAAGGTAATCCATATACTGTGACTGAATCTGGTTGGTGTATAGGTAATGATGATGTTACAAGGTTCTTCATCGACCCTAGAAATTTCTTGACTGAAAAATATGTATTTATGTTTGAGAATTTAGGTTATAGTGAACTTTATAATGAGGATGTTGTAAATGCTGTTATTAAAGATACGTTTATGAGTGGTAATTCTGAACTTGATAATCAAAGTTATAAAAGTATTTTCGTTGAGGCTGGTAAAACTGCTAGTATATCTCCTTTGTATTTAGCAAGTTTAGCTAGACAAGAAAGTGGTACTAGTTTAAGTAATACTACTAATGGTCAAGAGTTTAGTTATGATGGATTTACATATAAAGGACTTTATAATTTCTTTAATATTGGTGCTAGTAGTGGAGAGGCAAATCCTGCTTTAGCTGGTTTAGTTTATGCTAATGGTGGTAGAGGAGTGAATAATGTAATAACTCCAGATAATGGTGATAGTAATAATAATAATAATAATAATACTCCTAGTGATAATGTAAATGTTTCAAATAATTTTATTGAAATGTTAAAAGTTGGAAAAACTGGAGAATATTTGAGAGGATATGATTTAGGTACTACGGTGGAAAATATTAAGAATAAAGTTGGTAATTCTGCTAATGTTGTTATAAAAGATTCTAATGGTTATGAAAAAAATGGAAATGATACTATTGGAACTGGTTATACAATAGAAATTAGCAATGGAAATGGAAGAATGACATATACTTATGTAATGTATGGTGATTTAAATGGTGATGGTGAAATAAATTCTGCTGATTTATTAAAGATGAGACAATATTTATTAGGACAAGTTAGTTTAAATGGTGCTTTTAAAATTAGTGCTTATCTAAATGGCGATGAGGAAATAAATTCTGCTGATTTACTTAGAATAAGACAACATTTATTAGGAACTTCACCAATTGGTCAATAGAAAGGATGTTATTATGAAAAGAATTAAATTTGTGTTGTTATTATTGGTTTCTTTTATGTTTTGTATTACTTCTGTATATGCAGGAGGTAGTGCAAGTTTAAGTGTTAGTAAAGGAAGTATAGAAAATGGTAGTAGTGTAACAGCAAGTGTTAGAGTTAGTGGAACTGCTGCTTGGAATGTAACAATTACTAGTGCTGGTTCAACTAGTGGTTGTACACAAAAATTTGTAGGAGATTCTGGTACTGGTGAAAATACTAGCAAAACTTTCTCTGTAACTTGTAAAGCAACAAGTACTGGTATTATTAGTTTTACAATGAGTGGAGATATTACAAGTAGTGATGGAGCAAATTCAAAAATTAATGGTTCTAAACAAGTTACTGTCACAGTTCCACGTGAAAAATCAAAAAATAATAAATTAAGTAGTTTAAGTGTAGAAGGATATGAAATTAGTCCTAAATTTGACGCTAATACAAATGAATATAGTGTTGTGGTTCCATCTACTATTGATAAAATAAATATTGTTGCAAAAAAGGCTGATGGATATGCTAAATTAGAAGGTACTGGAGAAAAAAGCGTTGAAGAAGGTGCTAATACTTTCGAAATTATTGTAACTAGTGAGACAGGTGTTGCTAATACGTACAAGTTAACCGTTAATGTTGAAGATCAGAATCCTATTGAAGTAAATGTTGGTGGGAAAAAATATACAGTTGTTAAAGTTGTTAAAGACTTAGAAAAGCCTGAATTATTTGATGATACCACTGTAAAAATAAATGATTTTGATATTCCTGCATTTATAAATGAAGTCAGTAAATATACTTTAGTTGGATTAAAAGATGAAAGTGGTAAAATCAGTTTATTTATTTATAAAGATGGTAAATATACTAAATTTAATGAGTTTAAAAGCGATAGTTTATCAATAATATTTATGGATATGAAAGATGTTCCTAAAGGATATAAGAAAACTAGTGTTAAAATTAATGAAGAAAATGTTGTTGCATATAAACTTAATGGAGATAGTAAATTATTACTTTACGGTGTTAATTTAGCTACTGGAAAGAAAAATTATTATACATATGATAAAAAAGAAAAAACTCTACAAATATTTGATAAGGATAAATATTTAGATAAATTAAAAGAAGAAAATACTAATAAATATTTAATATATGGTTTATCTGGGGGAATATTAGTATTGATAATTTTGTTAGTTTTAGTAAGTAGTAAAAATAGAAAAATGAAAAAGTTAATTGAATTAAAAAAATAATGGTTCTATAAAAAATAGTGTGAAGTAAAAAACTAAAAAATAGAACGCGAAAAAATAAAAAACTATAAAAAGTAGTGTGAAGTAAACTACAAAAAGCTATAAAAAATAGTGTGAAGTTAGAGGTTAAAAAAGAACCTCTTTTTTCATGAAATAATATATACTTAAATTGTGAAATTTAAGGAGTGAAAAATGAAAGAATATTATATGTTGTTAGGTTTAAACCAAAAAGAAGTTAAAATTATTGATGTAGAAGAAAATAATGGAATAATAGAGGTAAGCATTGAGAACAAAAATAAAAAAGTCCGATGTCCAAAATGTAATAAATTTACTTCAAGTGTGCATGGAAAAAATAAGCAATAAGGAGTAAATATTTAAAATCTTGTGAGCAGAGGATAATGTTGATAATAAATAAAAAAAGGTATCATTGTTATAATTGTGGAAAAATTTTTACAGAGGATTTAACTATTAATACAGAAAATGGAAATATTTCAAAATCATTATTGATTAAAATTAGGAAAGAATTACTAAAATATAATCAAAATTTCAAAAGTATAGTAGAAGAATGTGGCGTATCGTCACAGACAGTAATAAATGAATTAAAAAAGATAAGTGAAATGATGCCAGAGAGGATAATAAATCTTCCAAGAGTAATATCATTTGACGAATTTAAAGCAGATACAAATGAAGGAAAGTATGCATTTGTACTAAATGATCCAATACATAAAAGAGTATTAGATATATTATCAAGTAGAAAAAAAGAGTACCTAATAAAGTATTTTACACACTGTAATAATAGGCACTCAGTGGAGTTCGTCATATCAGATATGTACGAACCATATTTATTGGTCACCAAAATAATGTTTCCCAAAGCAAAATATGTTGTTGACCGATTCCATTATATCACATATATAATGGATACTTTAGATAAAATCAGAATAAGGTTACAAAAAAGTTATGATATAAAAAGTAAAGAATATAAAATATTAAAAAATAAAAAGAATGTTAGTTTATTAAGAAAATATTCTAATGATATAGATTGGTGGGTATTAGTAAAAAGATATAAAAACGGACATATGGTTGATGTGCTTCCAAGTGAATTATTAAATAGAATATTATCTATATCTCCAGATTTAAGAAAAGGATATAATTTAAAAGAAGAATTTTTAGACATAATAAATCATGCTACATATGAAACGGTAGATGTGCAAATAATAGTCTGGATAAGTAAGTGTGTAGCAAGTGGAATAGAAGAATTTATAGAAGCAGCTGGAACGATATCAAGATGGCGAGAATATATAGTTAATTCGTTTATAGATGATAGATATACAAATGGATTTACAGAGGGAATAAACAATAAGATAAAGGTTATAAAGAGAAATGGATTTGGATATAGAAGTTTTAAATTATTAAGAGCAAGAATATTATATATTTTTAATAAAAAAATGAGGGGATAAAAAATTTAAAAATGACTTCAAATTGAAAAAAAGCAAAATATATTTTTTACCTCAAATCGATTTTCTAAATATTTCTTAAAAAACTCAAAAATATGCAAAAAAAGTAGTGATAAATTTATTACATAAAAAATTACTACTTTTCCTTTTATTTATGCCGGTTTGCTAAAAATTTACTTCACACTATTTTTTATAGAACCAAAATAATTATAAAGGGATATTATATCTCTTTTATTTTATTTACAAACAAGTGTACTTATTATATAATTTAATTTAAGAAAGGATTATTTTATGGAAATAATTAAATTTAAAAAAGATAAAAATAATATATATAAAATATATTTTGATGATGGTAATATAATTTCTTTATATGATGATGTTATTGTTAAGTATAATTTATTAATAAATAAAACTATGAATATAAAGAAATTTAATGAAATAACTAATTATAATGATTTTTTAGATGGTTATTATAAATCTATAAAGTATATTAATAAAAAGTTAAGAACTGAATTAGAAATAGAAAAGTATTTAACTAAATTAGATATAAAGAAAGATGATATAAATAATATAATAAATTTATTATATAAAGATGGATATTTAAATAAAGAAAATTATTATAAAGCTTATATAAATGATAAATATAATTTAAGTAGTGATGGACCTTTTAAAATAAAAAAAGACTTAATTAAATTAGGATATAAAGAAGAAGAATTTGATTTATATTTATTTAATTTAAATTGGGATGAAAAATTAAATAAGTTTATAAATAAAAAAATTAAATTAAATCATAAATTAAGTAATAATATGTTTAAAAATAAAATATTAAATGATTTAATTAAATATGGTTATGATAGAAAAGATATAATTAATGTTTTAAATAGTATAGAATTTAGTAGTGATGTAGATAATTTAAATAAAGAATATTATAAAATAAAAAATAAATATAGTATTAAATATAGTGATAAAGAGTTAGATTATAAAATTATGACTTATTTATATAAAAAGGGTTTTAATATGGAAGATATTAAGAGGTGTTTAGATGAAGACTAAGTATGATAGATTGAGTAAAAATGAAAGAAAAGATTTGTTTAATAAATATAAATGTGAAAAGAAAGATATTGTTAATAAAATGAATAAGATGTTTATTTTATGTTATATTGGGATAATTTATTCAGTTTGTGTTTTTATATATGATTTATTTTATAAGCATAGTAGAATTAATTATATTTTAGATATTATTATATTTATATTTTGTTTAATTGCTGTATTTAAAATGTATAGCGTTAAGAAGAATTTATTGAATGATTATTTGATAAAAATTGATGAAGAAACAAAAAAGAAAGTTTTAAAAAAATATAAAAAATAAAGACTTTAGAATTTAATCTAAAATCTTTTTTTAATTAGAAGATGTAGTTGTTGATGTAGCATAGTAATTATATAAAGAATTCATATATTTATTATAGCTAGATTTTAATTCGTCATCTTCTATTTCCATACCTTTGTCTTTTCTTAATTCTTTTAATGCTGTTATAGAAATTGTTTTATCTTCATTAATTTTTTTATCTGCTAGAGTTTTTATAATATCTTCTTTAACTTCTTTTAATTCTTTTTTATCATATTCTTTAGTTTTCTTAATTATATGATAACCATATGAAGTTTTTACTGGTTCTTTAGTATATTCATTTACTTTCAAAGCATATGCTGCTGTTTCAAATGTTTCTTCCATATCACCTTTGTTGAATTTACCTAAAGCTCCACCTTTATCTTTGTTAGAATCATCTTTAGAATATTTTTTAGCAAGTTCTGCAAAATCTTCTCCATTATTTAATTTTTCAATAACTTCATTAGCTGTTTTTTTAGCTTTTTCTTCAGCTTTTGTTTTTTCTTCGTCAGTTGCATCATCTTTAACATCTACTGTTATTAATATATGACTTGCTTCAATATCACCAACTATATCAGTGTCATAATAAGATTTAATTTCTTTATCTGTAACTTGTTTTTTTGCATAATCATCAGTTGCTAAATCTCTAAAATAATTTAATTCAATATATTCTTTAAATTCTTTTAAAGTACTATATCCATAATAGCTGTTGATAGCATTTAATAACTCTTCTTCAGAATCATAATTTTTCTTTAAATTTTTTATTTGTTCATCAGCATAGTCTTCAGCATCATTTATTTTATCTTTATACTCTTTAAATAATATTTCTTTATCAATCATATCTAATAAAATACTAATTGCGTATCTATCTTTTAATTTATCATATAAAGAATCAACGCTAATACTGTCTAATTTTTCAAATTTAACTACTGCTTCTTCACCATTTTTTAATTTTGATACTTTTCCACAACCACACATTGCTAATCCAATCATTATAGTAACTAAAACTTTCTTTTTCAAATCTATCTTCCTTTCTTTTAATTACAAATATTATTATAACTTTTAATTCATAAAATTACAATAAAAATACTCACAAAAATACTCTTTTTACCATAAAATAAAGTGAGTAATGAAAAGGAGGGGTTTTATGAACCGCGGAGGATGCTGTGCTAATAATGGTGGCGTTTCTGCTGCTGCATTCATATTAGTACTATTTATTTTATTAATTATCATAGTAGGGGCTTTCATTTAAGGAGGGATTATATATGAATAAATCAACTTGTACAAGTGCAAGCACTAGATGCAATGATAATAATAGATTTGGTGATTTTTTCATCATATTAGTATTATTTATATTACTTGCAATAATCGTTAGTGCTGTATTTACTTATTAGAAAGAGGGATAACCTCTTTTTTTTTAATATTTTATATGCTAGAATGTATATAGAATAGAAGGTGTTTTATATGTTTGGTAGTATACTAAAAATATATGATGATCATGTAATTATTGAAAATAAATCTAGAACTATTGATGCTAATTATTTAAATTTATATGTTATATTTAGTGATAATGATAAGAAAGTTGTTGGAGAAATAGTTAATATTGAAATTAATGTAATTGATATATTATTAATAGGTATAATAAATGATAATGAATTTGTTAGTGGTTTAGTTAGAAAACCGAATTTAAGTGGTGGATGTAGAATTATATATAAGAGTGAATTAGAATTAATTTTAGGAAATCAGGATTTAGATAATGTTAATTCATTCTATATTGGTAAAAGTTTAGTATATGATGGTTTTAATGTTACCAGCAAATTTAATAATTTCTTTTCTAATCATTTTGCTGTAATAGGTAATACAGGTAGTGGTAAGAGTTGTACAGTAACTAGTTTATTACAAAATATATTTTATAAAAGTTCAGCAAATTTACCTAGAGGTGCACATATTGCTCTATTTGATGTATATGGAGAATATAATAAAGCTTTTAAAAGTTTAAATAATATTGATGGAATGGGTTTTAAAAATTATAGTACTAAAGTTGATTTAAGTGAGGGTGAGATTATTAATGTTCCTGCATACTTTTTAAGTGTAGATGACTTAGCATTGTTATTAGATGTTAATAGTCCAAATCAATTACCTATTTTAGAAAAAACTTTAAAGTTAGTATACATTTTTAAAAATACTGATATAAATGTTAGCAAACACAAAAATGATATTATTGCTAGTTGTTTACTTGATATATTAACTAGCGGTAGAACTAGCACTCAAATAAGAGATCAAATAATAGCTGTTTTAACAAGATATAATACTGATACTTTAAATTTGGAAACTGAAATAGCTCAACCTGGTTATACTAGAACTATAAGACAATGTTTAAATATAGATCAACAAGGTAAAATGAATTCGGTACAATATGTTGTTGATTTATTAGAAAAATATAAAAAATTGGATTTAGGAACTATTAAAGGTATTCCTAACTTTGTATATAGTTTAGATGATATATATTATGCTATGGAATTTGCTCTTATAAGTGAGGGTATTTTAAAAAGTGATAAGATGTATGATTTATATAATCAACTTAAAGTTAGATTGCAACAAATAATTAATAGTGATTATAAAGAATATTTTAAAGTAGGAGAGTTTATATCTAAAGGGGAATTTGTTAGAAAACTATTTAAGAGTGATAGAAATTATCAAATAATTAACTTTAATTTAAATTATATAGATGAGAGATTGGCAAAAAAATTAACAAAAATATTATCTAAGATGTTTTTTGATTTTGCAACTAGTTTAGATAATAGAGGAACATATCCTATACATATTATTTTAGAAGAAGCTCATAGATATGTTCAAAATGATAATGATATAAATATATTGGGATATAATATATTTGATAGAATTACAAAAGAAGGTAGGAAATATGGTGTTATTCTTGGTATGATTACACAAAGACCTAGTGAATTATCAATAACTAGTTTAAGTCAATGTTCTAATTTTATAGTTTTGAGAATGTTTTATCCAGATGATTTAAATATGATTAAATCTATTACAAGTAATATACCTAATAGTACTTTTGAAAAGTTAAAGTCATTTTTGCCAGGAAATGCTTTGGTATTTGGTACATCATTTAAACTACCATTACTTGTAAAGGTAAATTTACCTAGTCAATTACCAGAAAGTACTAGTGTTAATATTAGCAATGAATGGTATAAATAGAATATTAATGTATTCTATTTTTTTATATAAAAAAACGGAACAAAGTTCCGAATTAATTAAGCATTTTTTTCTACTTTTTTGCTAGCTTTTCTTATAGTTCTAGCTTCTCTAGCAGTTAATTTAACTTTTTCTCCATTTATTGTATATGTTTGTAAATTTGGATTTTGTCTCATTTTAGTAGCATTTAAAGCATGAGATCTTTTATTACCAAATAAAGGTTTTTTAGTTGTTACTTTTGTTGCCATTAGTTTTCCCTCCTTAATAAGAATTCTAACCTAGTTTATCATATTTAAATTACAAAGTCAAACAATGTATTGTAGTTTTTTTAAAAATAAGTAGTTTTTTCTAGTTTATAATACTTATTTATTATATAATATGATTAAGAAAGGTTGTGCTATATGAATTATATTAATTTAGGGATAGTTTTAGATTATACTCTTTTAACTAGTTTAATTAAAATAGATAATTTAATAGAATATGCTAATAAAAATAGTATTAAAGTATTAGGTATATTGAATGATAATTTATATAGTACAATGGAGTTTTATAATAAATGTAATAAAAATAATATAAAACCTATTATTGGATTAATAAAAATTATGGACGATAAAGAATACTATTTATATCCTAAAAATTATGATGGTTTAGTAGATTTATTTAACGAAAGATTATATACTAATAACATTGTATGTGTTGTTCCATATGACTCTAAAGAATTATATAATAAGATTGTTATTGATTCTAAATATATTGGTTATATAAATAAAGAAGAATTAAATAATGGTTTAAAAATTACTAATAATGTTTTATCTATTAATAAAGTGTATAGTTTAGATAAAGAAAGTGCAAAATATATAAACTATTTACATATGATTGATAAAGGTTTAACTATTAGCAATTATAATTTTATTGATTATAGTAATAATATAATTAATAATAATTATGATGAATATGATATTAATACAACAAATAAGTTTAGTGAATTAATAAATATAGAAATTAAATCTGATACAAAGTATATTCCTAAGTTCTGTGATGATAGTTTTATATATTTAAAAAGTTTATGTAATAGAGGTTTAAGTAAAAGATTAAATAATAATGTTAGTAAAGAATATAGGGAAAGATTAGATTATGAACTTAATGTTATTAATAACATGGGATATGTTGATTACTTTTTAATAGTTTATGATTATGTTAAATATGCTAAATTAAATGATATTATGGTGGGTCCCGGAAGAGGAAGTGCTGCGGGTAGTTTAGTTAGTTATACGTTGGGTATTACTGAGATTGATCCAATAAAGTATAATTTGTTGTTTGAAAGATTTTTAAATCCAGATAGAGTAACAATGCCAGATATTGATATAGATTTTGATGCTATTAAAAGATATAAAGTAATTGATTATGTTATTTCAAAATATGGAAGAGATAAAGTAAGTAATATAATGACTTATGGTACTTTAGCTAGTAAACAAGTATTAAGAGATGTTTCTAAATGTTTAGAGGTTGATAATAAAATTATTGATAGATTAAGTAATTTTATTGAAGCAAAGAAAAGTTTAAAAGATAATTTGAATGATAATGTTAAAAAGATGTTAGAACAATATAGTAATTTAAAAAATGCATATTATGTTGCAATGAAATTAGAAGGAGTTAAAAGACAAATTGGTACTCATGCTGCTGGTATTGTTATTAGTAGTGAAAAATTAACAAATATAATTCCTATTATAAAAAATGATAATAGTTATTTAACTGGATATACTATGGAATATTTAGAAGAATTAGGTCTTTTAAAAATGGATTTTCTTGCAATTAAGGATTTAACTATTTTGGATAGTATTATTAAATCTGTTGAAAATAAATTAGGTAGAAAAATTAATATACATTCTATACCTTTAAATGATAAAAAAACATATATTGAGTTTTCTAAAGGTAATACTAGTGGCGTTTTTCAATTTGAAAGTAGTGGTATGAAAAATTTCTTAAGAAAATTAAATCCTAGTGATTTTTCTGATTTAATTGCTGCTATTGCTATATTTAGACCTGGACCTATGGCTAATATAGATAATTATATCGCTAGGAAAATTGGTAAAGAGAGTGTAGATTATATTAGTGATGATTTAAAACCTATTTTAGAAAGTACATATGGTATTATAATTTATCAAGAACAAATTATGCAGATACTTTCTACTATGGCACGTTATACGTTTGCTGAAGGTGATTTGATTAGACGAGCAATAAGTAAAAAGAAGATGAATATAATAGAAGAAGAAAGAAGTAAATTTATTAATAAATCGATTCTAAATGGTTATGATAGGGATACAACAGAGAGAGTATATGATTTAATAATTAAGTTTGCTAATTATGGTTTTAATAAAAGTCATTCAGTCGCTTATGCTTTAATTGGTTATGAAATGTGTTTTTTAAAGACACATTATCCTATATATTTTTATGAAGCATTATTAAATTATAATATAGGTAGTGATATAAAAACTAAGGAATATTTAGGATGTTTAAAAAGAATGAATATTAATATATGTAAACCTGATATTAATTTAAGTGGTAGTAATTATAAAGTTGTTAATGATAAAATATTATTACCATTTAATATAATAAAGAGTATTGGTACTAGTGTTAGTGATTTAATTGTCAATGCTAGAGAAGATGGTTTTAAAGATTATTTTGATTTTGTTAAAAAAGTAAATGGTAGAGGTATTGGCAAAAAAACTATTGAATTATTAATAATGTCTGGTTGTTTAGATTCTTTTGGTATAAATAGGCACACCATGATAGAAAACTTAGATAATTCAATTGATTATAGTGAACTTGCTAGTGGCGTAGATGATATTTTTGTAAGTGTACCAGATTTGAATATGTTTAATGAATATGATAGTGAAGAATTGATAAAATATGAGAAAGATGTTTTTGGTTTTTATTTATCTGATCATCCAATTGTTAAATATAATAATAGTATTAAATTAATAGATTTAAAAGATTTTTTTGATAAATCTGTTAAACTATATTTATTAGTAGATGAAATGATGAAGATTAAAACTAAAGATAATTCAGATATGGCTTTTATAGTTTGTAGTGATGAAACTGATAATGCTGATTTAATTATTTTTCCTAATAAATTTAAATTATTAAATGATATAAAAATAGGGGATATAGTTAATGTATATGGTAGAGTAGAAAAAAGATATGATAAGTATCAGATATTGGTTAATGATATAAAAAAAGTTTATAAATAGAGTATTATTATTCTATTTATTTTTATTTAAAATATTATATAATATACTTATTGGTGATTTTATTATGAAAAAAGATAATATAATATTATTTATAGAATATTTTATTAGTTTGTTTTATTTAGAATTAATATTTAGAATATTTGGAATATGTAGTTATAGTTTTAAAAATTTATATACTTTGTTATATTTAATATTTATTTCATTTATTTTAGTATTTATTAATAGAATATTGTATAAAAAGGGTAATTTAGTTAATAAAATAATATTGTTTATATTATGTTTTTATTTTAGTTTAGAAATAGTATTTAAAATAATATTTAATATATATTTTTCTATAAGAAGTATTGGGATGACTGGTAATTTAAATAGTTTTTATAAAGAAATGTTTAATTATATATATAATAATATTTTGTATATAGTTATTATGTTTATTCCTTTTATATTTATTTGTTTTTTTGGTAAATATATTAAATATAATAAGTTTAGTAAAAAATATGTTGTTTTATATTTAATATTGATTTTGAATAGTTTTAATATATTTAGTTTGGGTATTATGTTAAATAAAAGCTTAAATAAATTATATTATAATGTTGATAATAGTAATTTATATAAAGAATATGTTGGTGTTATTCCAAGTACATTACTTGATATTAAAAGAAGTATATTTGGTTTTGATGAGAAAGTTATTAGTGTTAGTAAAAATGTAGTAGATATTGAATATGATAAGAATATTATGGATATAGATTTTGATAAATTAATTAGTGAAGAAAGTGATAAAACATTACTTAGTATGCATAATTATTTTAAAGATGAAGAGAGTACTAATAAGAATAAATATAGTGAGTATTTTAAAGATAAGAATTTGATTTTGTTTATGGCAGAAAGTTTTAATTCTATTGCTGTTAGTAAAGAATTAACTCCTACTTTATATAAGTTAGTAAATAATGGTTTTGTTTTTAATAATTTTTATAGTCCGGTTGTATTTAGTACTATTGGAGGAGAATATCAAGAATTAACTGGTTTATATCCTAATATAGAGTTGTTAGGAAAAGTATGGAGAAACGGTAATAATAAATATAATTGGGGTATAGGAAATAGGTTTAGGGAATTGGGTTATAAAACTTATGCTTATCATGATAATCAATATGATTTTCAAAATAGAAATAAATATTTAAAATCTATAGGATTAGATAATTATATTGGTTGTGGTAATGGTTTAGAGAGTAGAATAGATTGTAGTGTTTGGCCAGAGAGTGATGTTGATATGATAAATAGTACGGTAGATGATTTTATTAACGAGGATAAATTTTTTGTATATTATGCTACTGTAAGTGGACATATGGATTATAATTATGGAAATTATATTGCAAATAAAAATAAAGCATTGGTTGACAATTTAGATTATAGTTTAGAAAGCAAGGCATATCTTGCTACACAAATTGAATTAGATAGAGCTTTAGAAAGCTTAATAAATAAATTAAAAAATAGTGGTAAATTAGATAATACTGTTATTGCGTTAGTAGGGGATCATTATCCTTATGCTTTAAGTTTAAATAATATAAATGAAATATCAGATTATGAAAGAGATAATTTGTTTTTAATAAATAAAAGTAATTTTATATTATGGAATAATAAAATGGATAAAGTAAATGTTGATAAAGTCGGAAGCCAAATTGATGTAATTCCTACTATATATAATTTATTTGGTATAGAATATGATTCTAGACTTATAATTGGTAAAGATATATTAAGTGACAGTTTTGGATTAAGTATATTTAATAACTTAAGTTGGATAAGTGATAAGGGTAAATATAATAGTATTAGTGGTGAATATATTGGTGATGGTGATGAAGATTATGTCGACTATATGAATAATATTGTATCTAATAGAGTAAGTATGAGTAAATACTTAATTAAATATAATTATTATGATTTTGTAACAAAAAAAGTTGAGGATTAATAACTCAACTTTTAATTTACTATCTATTATAGAATTCAACGATTAATGATTCATTAATATCAGCATTTAATTCATTTCTTTCTGGTAATCTTAAATAAGTACCTGTTAATTTTTTATTATCAAATTCTACAAATGCAGGAGTTTTGATATTTAATTCAATAGTATTTAATATAGCTTTATGTTCTTTACTATTTTCTTTAACAGATATTACATCACCAGGTTTACATGTATAACTTGGAATATCAACTTTAACTCCATTAACTAAAATATGTCCATGGTTAACTATTTGTCTAGCTCCACGTCTAGTAGTTGAAAGTCCCATTCTATAAACTATGTTATCTAATCTGCTTTCAAGAAGTTTTAAGAAGTTTTCACCAGCTATACCTTTCATTTTAGAAGCTTTATCAAATGTTCTTCTAAATTGTTTTTCATTTAAACCATACATGAATCTAACTTTTTGTTTTTCTTGTAATTGGATACCATATTCACTAACTTTTTTACGTCTTCCAGTTCCATGCATACCAGGAGCATATGGACGACGAGCTAATTCTTTACCATTTTCTAAAGTAGAAAAACCAAGTCTACGAGATTTTTTGTATTGAGGTCCAGTATATCTTGACATAATTATCTCCTTTCTATTTATTACTTAAAGACATTTTAAATAATTAATAGGGTGTTATTTATTCTTTCACTTTGGCAGTAAGCTACTAGGTACTAGAAATAAACACATTATCAATATTTAAAATAAACTGCCACTAAGCAATCAATATTATACACATATTAAATATATTTTGTCAAATAAATGTTGGTTTGTATTTTTGTTTTTTATTTGATATAATAAATATTGTGATAGTTATGAAGAAAATATGGATACAATTATTTATAGTATTTATTGGAATTATTTTATCGATTGCTTCGTATAAAGGTATAAAAAAATACTATGATAATAATTATAATAATAATAAGATAGTTAATGTTATTGCTTATAATAATGTGTATAATAAATCTTATGTTCCTAATATTAAAGAAGAAGATAAGGTTGAAGAAACAAAAGAAGAAAGTTTGGTTGATTCTACAACTACTACAATAACGACTACAATTGTTACAACAACTACAACAAGTTCGGTAGTAAAAGAAGAAAATGTTGTTGAAAGTGAAATGAAAGATTATTCTATAAATGATGATGGAAGTATTGTTTTTGATGGATTAACTTTAACTTTGTTAACAGAAAAATTGAATAAACATTTATCTTCTACTTTAACTAATACTGGAATATATTTTGCTAATTATACTAAAAAAACTGGATTAGATCCTTATTTGGCAGTGGCAATAGTTTTACATGAAACTGGTTGTAAATGGACTTGTAGTAGTTTGGTTAGAAATAATTATAATATTGGTGGATTAAAAAGTGGTGGAAAATTCATTAAATATGATAGTTTAGAAGAAGGGATAGATGGTTATTTAAATATTTTATATAATAATTATTATAGTAAAGGATTAACTACGGCAGAATTAATGCAAAGTAAATATGCTCCTAATAGTACTACATGGACAGATAAAATAAATTGGTATATTAATAATATAAAGGAATAAATATGTAATAATAATATTTACAAAATAAAAAAGTATGATATAATAACATTGTTAACGAAGAAAGGATTTACGACCCTAGAGTTAAAACGTTATATCGCGTTAAGATAAATAAAGTATGATACATTCATAGAATTAAGGTGGTACCGCGGAATTTCGCCCTTAAGTTTATGAATGTTTTTTTAGGAGTTGTTATGATAAAGAAAATTATATTTGATATTGATAATACAATATTAGATACTTATAAGGATTGTATAGAAACGTATGAAGAATATATTTATGATAATCAATTAAATATTAAAGCACAAGATATTTATGATATGTTTGAAGAATATGAAGTATCTAATGGTAATTATTTAAAAGATGACTTAATAAAGTTTATTTCTAATAAATATGGTATAAGTTATAAAGAAGATGAATTAAATAATTTATTAGATTTATATAGTAATCACAGTACACTAATAAATGTAAATACTATTAATATTTTACAATATTTATCAAGTAAATATGATGTTGTTGCTCTTACTAATTGGTATAAAGATATACAATATAAGAGATTAGAAAATGTTGGCGTTGGTAAATATTTTATAAAAGTATATGGTATAGAAGATGGTAAAAAACCGGATGTTAAAGCTTTTAAAAATGCTATTGGAAATAATTTATATAGCGAATGTGTTATGATAGGTGATAGTTTAAATAGTGATATTAATGTAGCAAAAGAATTGGGTATGAAAACTATTTATTATAATAAAAATTGTAAAAATAATCATGAAAATGAAATTAATAATTTAGATGAATTATTAAATATATTATAGGGAGAGGAATATTATGAAATTATATGATGATTTAAAATGGAGAGGATTAATAAAAGATATTAGTAGTCCAGATTTAGAGGATAAATTAAACAATGAAAAATTAACTTTTTATATAGGAACAGATCCTACTGCTGATTCTATGCATATAGGACACTTCTCATCATTTTTAATTGCTACTAGATTAGCAAAAGCTGGACATCATCCAATATTGTTAGTTGGTGGGGCAACTGGATTAATAGGTGATCCAAAACCTAGTAAAGAAAGACAAATGATAACGAAAGAAGAAGTAGAAAAAAATGTGATTGGATTAACAAAACAAGCAAAAGAAATATTTGGTTTTGAAGTAGTTAATAACTATGATTGGATTAAAGATATTAATACAATAGATTTCTTAAGAGATTATGGTAAGTATATAAATGTTAATTACATGTTGGATAAAGATATAATAAGTAGAAGACTAGAATCTGGTATAACATTCTGTGAATTTGCTTATACAATATTACAAGGATTAGATTTTGTACATTTATATGAAGATAAAGGATGTACTTTAGAAGTTGCTGGTAGTGATCAATGGGGAAATATTACAACAGGAATAGAGCTTGCAAGAAAGAAAATCGACACAGAACTTTATGGAATGACTATGCCATTAGTACTTGATGCAAATGGAGTTAAATTTGGTAAAACTGAAGGTAACGCATTATGGCTTGATAAAAATAAAACATCAAGTTATGAATTATATCAATATTTAATAAATTCAAGTGATTTATGTGTAATAGATTACTTAAAAAAATTAACATTCTTAACTAAAGAAGAAATAGAATCTATTGAAGAAGAACATAATAAAAAACCAGAATTAAGATTAGCACAAAAAAAACTTGCAGAAGAAGTAATTACATTCTTGCATGGTAAAGATGAATTTAATAAAGCATTAAAAATAAGTGAATGTTTATTTAAGGGAAAAATAAATGAATTAACAATAGATGAAATAGAAGATGCTTTTAAAGGAGTACCAACTTTTAATATAGAATTAAATCAAACTATATTAGATACGTTAGTAAATAATAAGATTGCTACATCAAGAAGAGAAGCAAGAGAATTCTTAAATAATAATAGTATTACAGTAAATGGAAATATTATTAATGATGAAAATTTAATTGTTGATAATAATATACTTTTACACAATAAATATTTAATTATAAGAAAAGGAAAGAAAAAATATTTTATAGGTAAATAATACATTATTTTATTATCATAATATTTTTTTTATAATTAATTATTCTATAATTTTTCCATTGTATCAAAAAAAGAACTATATTATTGATTTTTTTCCATTTGAACAAAAAAACTTTTATTAGTTAAATAGTAAAGAAGTTAATTATTCGCAAGCTTTTGAAAATATTATATATAATGAATTAATCTACAAAGAATATGAAGTATATATAGGAAAAAATTCTAAAGGTGAAATAGATCTTATTGCATCTAAAGACAAAAATATAAAATATATTCAAGCTTGTTATGATTTATCTAATGAAGAAACTAGAGATAGAGAATTTAGAGCATTTGACAATATTAATGATAATTATCAGAAATATATTATTTCAAAAGATGTTGAAGATTACTCTCAAAATGGAATTAAACATTTAAATATATTGGATTTTTTAATGAATGATGAATTTTAAAAAATTATAGATATTAAAAATAGAACCTAACTTATTATGATAATAATTAATAAAGATTAATATTAATACAAAGAAACATATTTTGTATAAACACTCCTTCAAAGTATTATTATAAATAAAAAATAAATATAAAGGGATGAAGTTTAAAATGAAAAAACTAATAAATATAATATTAATTATTTTACTAGCAATTATAGAATTAACAACAATAACATATTTAACATTAAAAATAACAGTTAGTAGAAATAATATAAATAAAATAATTAAGGCAACAACAAATAACATAACGAGTAATAAAGAGATTGTTGATGATTTAACAAATAAGATAAATAAAGAAACTAATATAGATAAAAGAGTAATAGAATCTACATTAAATAGTAAAACAGCACAAGATGTATTGAGTGATATAACTAGTAATGTGATAGATTATAAACTAGGTAAAAGTGATAAAATGACTAAAGAAGAATTAAATGAATTAGCAGAAAATAATATAGATAAAGTTATTAGTGAATCGGGTTATAATATAAGTGATAGAGAAAAAGAAAATATATTAAATAATATAAAGAATAATGGAAATTATATAATAGAAAGTATATATGGTGAATAATGGAAAATATATTAAAATTACTGGATATAAAATATTTAATAATATTAATTATTAGTTTATTAATCATATTAACATTATTATTTATAAATAATAAAAATAATAAAAAAACTATTAAGATTATTAGTGTTACCTCATTAATAATATCTATTATAATTCTTATTATTTCATTTTTATTACCTATTATTATAAGTATTTTACCTATTAATGAAACAATAAAATTATTATTAAAATCTGTAATTAATAATATAAAAAAAACATTAATTATTTTATCAATTATATTATTAGTTATGAATGTAGTTATTATATTTGTTATAAATAAAAATGAATAAATTATTATCCTTTTTACCAAAATAAGGTAGAAAGGATATTTTTTATGAGTAAATATAAAGTTGATATAGCAGGTATAAATACAAATAGCTTACCAGTATTAAAAAATGAAGAAATGATTGTTTTATTTAAAAAATTAAGAGAGGGAGATGGGTTTGCAAAAGAAACTATTGTAAATGGCAATTTAAAATTAGTTTTAAGTTTAGTACAGAAATATAATAATGGAAAGTGTGATATGAATGATTTGTTTCAGATGGGATGTATTGGACTAATAAAAGCAGTAGATAATTTTGATTTATCATTTAATGTACAATTTTCTACTTATGCTGTACCACTTATATTAGGTGAAATAAGAAGATATATAAGGGGACTTACTGATGTTAGAATAGCAAGAAGTATAAAAGATACTGCATATAAAATATTAAAATATAAAGATGAATATTTATTAAAATATGGTAAAGAAGCAACTAATGATGAAATATGTGAAGCTTTAGAATTAACTGGGTATAGTTTAGGTAATGCATTAAATTCATTAAAACCATCAATGTCTATATATGAACCTATATATAATGATGGTGGTGATACAATATATTTAGAAGATCAAATAGCAGATACAAAAAATAATAATGATGGAAGAGATGAATTATTAGGATTAAGACGTGCATTAACAAAAATAAAAGAAAGAGAAAGAAACATATTAACAGATAGATATATAGTAGGAAAAACACAAACAGAAATAGCAAATGAATTAGGAGTTAGTCAGGCACAAGTATCTAGATTAGAAAAAAGTGCTATAAACAATGTTAAAAGATTAATAAAATAACATATAATTAAATGGTGGTATATTTTGAAAATAAGTGATTTACAAGACAAAACTGTTATAAATATAAATGATGGTAAAAATTTAGGTAATATAGTTGATTTAGAAATAGATAATAATGGACAAATAATAAATTTTACATCAATTCCAAGAAGACATATATTTAGATTATTTTTATCAAATAAAGAAACAATATTTAAAATGACAGATATAAAAAAAATAGGACAAGATGTTATACTTGTAGAAATAAATTAAATAATATATAATTATGTAGGTGATATTAATGTCAAAAAAAATATATATTATATCATTAATAGTATTTATAATAGATCAAATAACTAAATCAATTATAAGTACATATATAAAATTAAATGATAGTATACAAATTATAAAAGATTTCTTTTATATAAGATATATAAATAATAAAGGTGCTTCATGGGGTATATTAGAAAATAATACTATATTACTAATAATATTAAGTATAATAGCAATAATAATTATATTTAGATATTCATATTCATTTAAAACAACTAAATTAAATACTTATGGATTTGGGTTATTATTAGGTGGTATATTAGGTAATTTATCAGATAGATTAATATTTGGATATGTAAAAGATTTTTTAGATTTTATAATATTTAAATATGATTTTCCAGTATTTAATATTGCTGATATATGTATTGTAATAGGAGTTATATTATTAATAATATCAATTTTAAAAGGAGAAGATAATAGTGGAAGTAAAAGTAGTAGAAAATGATATTAGAATAGATAAATATTTATCTAATAATACAGAATTATCTAGAACTTTAATATCTAAGATGATTGATAATGGTTATATATTAGTGAATGGTAAAAAAACTAAAAATAATTATAAAGTTAAAGAAAATGATATTATTAGTATAGATGATAGTTTTAAAGAAGATATTGATATAGAACCAGAAGAAATGAAGTTAGATATCGTTTATGAAGATAATGATATTATGATTATAAATAAACCAAGTGGTGTGGTAGTACATCCAGGGAATGGTAATTATAAGGGTACGTTAGTTAATGGATTAATGTATTATACTAATAATTTAAGTGATGTTAATGGGGAGATTAGACCTGGTATAGTTCATAGAATAGATAAAGATACTAGTGGACTTATTATAGTTGCAAAGAATAATAAAACACATGAGATATTAGGTGATTATTTTAAAAATAAAAGTATTACAAGAACATACATAGCACTAGTAAAAGGTGAGATAGGTACTAATAGTGGTACTATTGATGCTCCTATAGGTAGAAGTGATAAAGATAGAAAAAAAATGGCTGTAACAGCAAAAAATTCTAAAAATGCTATTACACATTTTACAGTATTAAAAAGATATAAAGGTTATACTTTAATAAAATGTAAATTAGATACAGGAAGAACACATCAAATAAGAGTACATATGGCATACATTGGACATCCAGTTTATAATGATCCAGTGTATACTAATGATAAGTGTAGTGACTTTGGACAATTCTTACATTCATATTCAATGGAGTTTACACATCCAATTACAAAAGAAAAAATGTATTTTGAATGTCCTTTACCAGAATATTTTAGTGAATTTTTAAAATGTTTAGAAGAAAAATAAAATATGTCAACAAAATATGACATATTTTTTAAATGCTTTATAGTAGTATATGTAACCAGAACATTTTATATTCTGTTAGTGTTTACCCAACTATATATATAGAAGGGATGCATACTTTAAATTTAAAAGTTTTATTATTAAAATACTTGATAGTATAATTTTATTATACATATTGAAAATAATTTTCTTTCTCCTACAACAATAGGGAGTTTTGGTTATAACAATTAGACACTAGTGTTTTATATTTGTGCAAAAAAAAGCACACGTATTAAAAATACGAGTGTCTACACAACATGGGTAGACATTCTAGATATAAGAATGTTCTACTTAAATTAATTTTAACATCACTATAATGATGTGTCAATTAGAAAATTCACATAAATAATGATTGAAATATATAATTTTTTATTTTATAATTTTATTAGAGTAGTAATCTACTTGAAAATAATATATAAGATAGGAGAGAGTCAATTATGA
>CAKOHQ010000002.1 GCA_934085875.1 uncultured Bacilli bacterium
GACTAAAGTAAGACTCTCCTTACCAAAATAAATTAAATAATCGTGTTATATTTTATCATATTTTTTGTTTTGTAAATAGTTTTTATAAAAAAATATGGTATATTTAAGCTTTTTTATTTAAAAATCACATATTTCCAATCAATTATTATATTAACCCTTTTTCATAATAATTAACAAGTATTTTTTCGTTATTTGAATAGTATTCATAATCTGTTTTTAGGTATTTTGTAAATCCCCATTTAAAATATATTTGAATATTTCTTGTCTCACATGGTTCAACACCCAGTGTTAATGACTTAAAGCCTTTATCTTTTAAATCATTTTCCATAAATTTATATAATTTTGAAAAATATCCTTGATTTTCAAATTCTTTATTTGTTCTAAAAGCTGTTAAATATGCTTTACCTTCGTCTATCAATGCTTCTTTATTTTGCGTATCTGTATCATTTTCAGAAATAATTGCTGTTGCTTCAGTAATTATTTCATTATTAAGAATACCCATATAGACAATTCTATTATCAATATTACGTAATGATTCTGCTTTAAAGTTTTTCCAAACATCTGAATTATCATGCTTTTTTATTTCTATATCCCATTTCTTAGTTAATAATTCTTCTGTTGCAATAACACATTTATAATTATTTTCATTATTTATCTTTTTTACATCTGTTAAACCTCTTGTATGAAAACCAATTTTTTCATAAAATCTAATAGCATTTTTATTATAAGCAAAAACATCAACAAAAATATATTCACATCCTATACTTTTTAAATATTCTTCAATTTTTTGCATAAGTTGCTTACCAACACCCCTGCTTCTAGCATTTTTGGATACTATTAATTCTGAAATCTCACCACTTCTAGGACATTTATAATCTAAATAATCATATTCATCATAGGCTCTAACATACCCCATTATTAGACCGACAGCCTTATTATTTTCTACTGCTAAATAACACTTGCCATAATTATTATTCACTTCTTCCAAATCCAAAATAGCCATTTTATCTCTATATTCAGAATGTAATTGATCTAAGTTATCCTTATCAATAGATAATATATATTCTTCTAATTCTACTAATAAATCTTTAACATCTGCTAAATATTTTTTTTGATATTCTATTATTTGCATAAAATTTTTTATTCCTTTCATTCAAAACACACATAATCAAAAAAGTACCAAAATTATATTATTTTTAGACTAACTTTTTTTACTTATTATTAAAAACAAAGAATTCATCTGTACCATTATTTTTAACAACATAATTACCACTTGTATATTCTTCTATTGTTTTTTTCCAAAATGAATATGCTTGTTTACTATTTTTTATTGGTTCAACTTCCCAATATCCTCTATATTTTTCAAAAATTTCCACTGCCACTTTTTTACCTATATGGTTTCTCCTATATTGTGGCATTATCAAGAATTCTGCTATACATTTTCCATTACTATTAAATTTCAAATTTTCATTTATCATTACAAATCCTAAATATGTTTTGCCACTTTTTATAAAATAAGCATCTCTATCTTCATCAGTAAAATAATTGTTAAACCATTTATACTGAAATTTAGCATTTTCATTTAAATTGTTTTCTATATATTGACTACCATCATATAAAGAAAACTGTAATAAGCTATATAATATTTCTTTTTTATCCAATGTTACCTTGTCTAATGTATAATTCATCAAAATCACCTATTTTTTAATTTTTTACTTAAATAATTTTTGAGTTATATATCACTGCTATCTATATTCATAAAATAATTCATAAATATTAATCCATGAGATTTAGTCATTTTCTCTTTAAGAATTAAATCATATATTTCATCTTCTGACATATAGCTAACATTATCAACTTCTTCTTTCTGCAGTGAAAGTTTATTAATATCAATATCTTCTTCTAAATAATAAATATCTGCAAAAGGAATACCTAAAAGTATATCATCAATATATTTTAACTTTTCTTTTTTTATTTCTATTCCTAACTCTTCTTTTAGTTCTCTTGTAATAGCATCTTTTGAAGTTTCGTTATATAAAACATGACCACCAGTCGAACTATATAATCCACCTTTTTCTTTCGATGTTTTTTGAATTAGATATTTTCCATCTTTATTTTTTATAAATACAATGGCAATTAAAATATGATCGCCAATATTTAATCTTTCACCTCTAATAATTTTCTTATTTGTTTTATTTTTTTTATTATCATATAAATTTAAATATTCTATTTTACTTCCTGATTTTGTATATTCTTCTTTTGTTATTTCATAGCAATAACATTCAGTTTTTTTAGTTTGAATAGTATATTTAATCAATTTTGTTTTATTTAACCTACGAAAACCGAATTTCTCCATAATCTTCCATGAAGCTGGATTTTCTATTGCAGCACACGTTTCTATTTTTTCAATTTCAACTTCGTAAAACATATAGTCAAGCATTAATTTAGCTGCTTCTGTTCGAATCCCATTCCTTGATAGCGTGAATCTAAAAACCAACCAACGTCTCTTATAGAATCATTATTTTTATTACTACTTTCATCATAAGAACTTTGACAGCTTACTTGACCAATACATTCATTCTTTGTTTTTAAAATTATAGACCACTGAAATACATCATTATTTAATGCTCTCTCTAGTTTTTTATATTGCCATTTTTTTTCATCTTCCCAATTATTATTAATTTTTCCTACTAAATAATATTTGGATATTTCTTTATTTTTTAAAATATTCCATAAAACTTTTAAATCTTCTTCCTTAGTAGGTCTTAAAATTAATCTTTTTGATTCTAATACCTTTGATCCAATATATTTCATAAACAAAGTACCTTCTTCCTATATAATATTATAGCATGAATCTAACAAAAATAACTTATTAGAAATATCATTTTATTAGTTAATATCAAATGTCATTGTAAATGTCACTGTATTTTAATGTTATAGTTATATTCTACTTTTTAAACTAATATCATAGTACTATTCTTTTTCTTCCTTATAAAAGATAAATAAGCTTCTAAGTTATTACTTTCTATCTCATTATCTATTCCCCATACTTTATCATATATTAATTCTTTACTTAATACTTGTTCTTTATTTCTAATAAATACTTCTAATATTGTAAGTTCTTTACATACTAATTCTAACTTTATATTTGTTTTATTACAATATATATAAGAATTTTTTATATCTAACTCTATATCTTTATATTTTAATATATTTTTATTTTCTTTATTATTTAGTTGTATATTTATTCTAGCAACTAACTCATCTATATGAAAAGGTTTTGTCATATAATCTACACACCCATTATTAAGTCCATTTAATTTATCTTCTAATGTAGATTTTGCAGTTAACATTATTATTTTACTATCTATATTTTTATTTTTTATATTATCTAGTATTTCAAATCCATTCATACCAGGTAGCATTACATCTAGTATAACTAAATCATATGCATTAGTAAGTATATTATATAATCCTTCTAAACCATCAGTACATATATCTACAATATATTTTTCTTTTTCTAATCTAGATTTTATTACATCTGCTAAATTAAATTCATCTTCAATAATTAATATACGCATAAAACATCACCTACTTAACTTTATTATATATTTATTAAATGAATATTAAAATATTATTTTTTTAATGTTAAAGTAAATTGATTATTTTCATCATTAATATATTGTTTTAAATCTAATAGATTTATTTCTTTTAATACTTTTATTATATCTTTTTTATTAAACACTTTATCTTTACAATTTCTATAATCTATATATATTATTGTATCATTTATATAAGAATTGATATATTTTATAAAAGTATCATAATCTATAATTTGTTTATCTAAAGCAAGTTTTAATCTTACTATATAGCATTTTATTAAAAATAAAGATGATTTTTTTATAATTTCATTCATAAATTCTCTTTGATATTTATTCATATTACTTTCTAATGGATGCTCTATTAAAAAATCTAATGATGATATAAATTGTTCTACTTCACTTATGTTTGTATATTTAGTCATTTCATGTATTAAACCTAATAGGTTTGCATTCAAATATAATTTTTGCATTTTTTCTTTACCAATGATATATTCTAATTTTTCTGCAAAATATCTATGTAAAGCGTAAGATTGTGGTATTTTTTGATCATTAAAGTATCGTTCAGTTAAATATTGTGTATATCCTTCATTAAATCCTTTACCAATATTAATTAAATTATCTAAATCATAACATTTTTGTGAAAATCCACAATACACTGTATCATTTTTAATATACGAAGAAGATAAATGCATTAATTCATGAAATATCGAAGAATATATACTATCTTTCTTTAATAGGATTATATTATTAAATACATCATATAAGCCTAATACTTCAATATCAAGTACATCAATATTTAATTCATTAATATTATTTTTTAAACATTTTAAATCTTGTTTTTTAAAGTTTTTTAACATAATATCAACAAACAACAATATATCTTCACTAAATTTTTTATCTAATATTTTTTTATAATTTATATCATTATTTGTTTCTATATTTTTTGGAATATTAAGTTTTTCAACGCTTTTTACTTTAAAGTCTTTTCTTAAAGTATACGCTTTTTTTGCACTTTCAGCTTTTTCACAATTACAATAAGTAATTATTAAAAATAATCTGTCATCAATTAATTTATTTTTTATTTTGTCTAATTTTGTAGCAAACTTTTCTTTTAAATCGTTCATACATCTGCCTTGTACTTAATGCCTTTCTTGTATAATATATTATAATATTTTTACCTATTATTCAAATTTTAAATTTATAACAGTAATTTCAGCTTTAGTTCCTATTCTCATATTAGGTCCATATAAACCTACACCAGAAGTAACTATATTATGTAAATTACCATATTTTTTATATCCATAAGCATTATCCCACATTATATTTACAGTAATATTGCCTGGAAACAATTGTCCATCATGAGTATGCCCAGATAAATCTAAGTCAACGCCCGCTTCATTAAGCAAATCTTGCTCTTTTGGTTGATGATCTAATACAATTATAGGTTTACTTTTATCTAAATCTTCTGTTAATTCATTAGGCGTTTTTCTTACGCTTATATCTCTTCCTGGTCTAGTTCTATCTGCTCTTCCTATCAAATATACACTATCATTTAATAATACATTCTCATCTCTTAATAAAGTTATATTTGCCTTATTTAAAAAATCATCCATTTCTTTAGCACTCATTTTTTCATCATGATATTTAAAAGTAAAACCAAATAAGGTTTTTTCATCTATATCATGATTACCGTAAACTGCATAAACTCCATTTTTTGATTTAATATTTTTTAAATCATTTATTATTTTATCAGGATTATCAATAGCTTCATAACTATTATCAAATATATCTCCAGCAATCAAAACTAAATCAGCATCTTCTTTATTAATCAATTTAACCATATTACTTATTTGTTTATCTCCAATATTATAACCAATATGTAAATCAGCTACCATAACTATTTTCATATTACTAACATCATTTATCTTTTTATTAATTTTAATATCATAGTTAGTAGTATGAATAATTCTTGCATTTATAACACCCAATATACATATAGATGCAATTATAACAGTACATAAAATACCATTAATAAAATATCCTTTACTAGTATATAATTTACTATTTCTTAACTTACCATTTGTTTTAAATATAATACGTAGTATTTCAAATACAATAATTGTCAAAAACAAATATAGTAAAACACCTAACCAATAATTACCTATACACATAAATATTCGTTTTAATTTACATTGTTTTAGTATAAAACCAATTACACCAGACAATGCAAAAAAGAAATAAGTACTTAATAATATATACTTAAAATACTTTTTCTTAAAAAATTTATTACATATATGAAACCATTTAAGTATCTTTCTATATAAGTAATAATTTATAATCAAATATATTGGTGACAAAAATATTGCTATCATATCAATCTCTTTTCTATTTTTATATTTAATCTATCATAATCTGTTATACCTTTTCCAGTATTAGGATAATGTTTTGAATATATTAAATCTATAATATATAAACTAGTAAATGCTACACATAATATAACTAAATATTTTGAATTAATTTTTCTTATATAATTATCTAATATTGGAATTATAAAATATACAACTGCTACTCCACCTAATCCGAATATCAATAAACCTTCTAAACATATTCTACCATTTATATTTAAGAAATATCCTGTATAATCCCACCACTTAGTTCCATTCATTACTTTTTCTAATATAAATGAAGCACTATATTCTAAAACTCCACATAATATAATTGAAAGTAAAAATAATTTCCAAAGATTTTTACGAAATCTATATAAAAAAACTAAAATCATTATACATCCTATACCATATATAGGAAGTATTGGTCCGTGTAAAACACCTCTATTAACAAATATACCATCTCCAACTAAATGAAGAGTTACTTCCCATAACCATCCAACAAAAGACAATATAAAAAATATTAATATTAAAGAAGTAATTGTATAGTGTTTTAAATAATTTATATTACTAAATCTATCTTTTTTCTTTTTTATTTTAATTGAATGTAACATATCAGGATAACTTTTACCATTCATTATATCTTCATAATTATATATAGCTCTAACTCTATTTTGTTCACGTTCTAATAAAATATTATCATTATTGCTATAAGTTGTTATTCCAAAATTTTTATCTATAAAACCTCTTATACCAACTCTTTGTTCTAATTTAGGTTTCTTTTCTTTCATTTTATTAGTTATATCACTATAAGTTTCTTCTAATAACTTTTTACTAGCTTTCTTATATAAATATTTATCATTAAAGTATAAATAACCTTTTACTTTATTTTTTATAGCAAGATTTCTTAAATAAACATAATATTCACTATAAGTAGATACATTGTATGTATTTGAATAAAATAATCTACTTAAATTAAATGTAAATATTCCAAGAATTTCCCAACCTATAAAAGATAAATGCAATTTAAAAGATTCCCACTTATGACCATTCATAATAGTTATAGATAATTTTATAGCATCACCACTAGGTATATCAGGATTCTCAGCTAAAATAAAAGGTACCATAGAATAAGAATAAGTTTTAATAATTCCACCAATTATTGTTAAATACCATAAAAATAATCTAACAGATGTTCTAAACATAGTAAATGATACTTTTAACCATTTCTTACATTTTATTATAAATATAAATTTTTCAATTTTTATCTTCTCATACGTTCTAGCTTCTAAAAATATTCTTCTAACAACCACTTTAAATATATTTATAATAAAATACCATATAGAAAAATAAAATATAAAGTTTAAAAATAGAATAATAATATATGATATAGACTTAGAATGAGTAATATTTTCTACTACATTTAACATTGTTAAATATATTTTATCACTACCAATAGAATTAGCAATTAGAGATAATACTCCCTTTTTTCTAGATAATGATTTTGATTTAGATACTTTATCAGTGGTTTCTTTTGCAGTATTTTTTATTTCTTCATATGTTTTATTAACTTTAGGAGATACTGTTTTAAATGATGAAATAACATCAGTAGTACTATTTAATAAAAAAGAATTAGTAAATTCAGAACCTATAAGTCCTGCTAACGCACAAGCAAGTATTAATATTAAATAATGTTTTTTTAGTGTTTTTCTAGCATTATATTTCATGTCTTTAAACTTCATCAATACTCACTCTCTTTCTACTTTTATTTTATCATTTTTGCTATACTGATACAATACTATTAAAAAATAAAAAACTTAGACATAATCTAAGCATTCTATACATTACCACTAACTATATATTTAAAATTCTTTTTATATAAATCCCATATATTAGCTTTCTCTATACTTTCTTTAATAGTTATATCAAAATTATTTATTTTCTTACCATCTTTATATAATTCCAATACTCCAACTTTATCTCCTACATATACCGGTGCTTTAATTTCATTTATCTTTAATTTATGGTCATACTTACCTTCTTCATTAACGTCTACTAAATCAACAACATCATTTAAAAGTTTTAAATCTACATAATCTTTTTTACCATTATTTACTTTTACTTTACCTAATTTTATATTATTTTTAAATATAGTTTTTAATTTATAATTATTATATCCATAATCTAAAAGTTCTACAGTGTCTTTACTTCTTATTTCACTAGTTTCTTCTCCCATAACTACACTTATAAGTCTCATATTATTTCTTTTAGCAGTTGCCGTTAAACAATAACCAGCATTATCAGTAAAACCAGTTTTTAATCCGTCTAAACCTTTATAATATCTTATGAGTTTATTAGTATTAACCATCCATACACTAGTCCCATCATTCTTTTTTAAATATTCTTCATATATACTAGAATAATCTAATATTTTTTGATGCTTTAAAAGTTCTTTTGCAATTACAGCCATATCATTAGGACAACTATAATGATTTTCACTATGAAGTCCATGTACGTTTTCAAAATTTGTATTAGTAAGTCCTAATTCTTTTACTTTATCATTCATTAATTTAACAAATTTTTCTTCACTTCCAGCAATAAATTCAGCTAAAGCTACTGCTGAATCATTAGCGCTTGCAATACAAATACTTTTAATTAAATCATCTACACTCATTACTTCTCCAACATTTAAATATACTTGACTTCCACCCATATTAGATGCATTTTCACTCACTGTTACTTTATCAGTAAGTTTTATCTTACCACTATCTACACTTTCCATAATTAATAAAAGAGTCATCATTTTTGTCATACTAGCTGGATACATATGTTCAAATGAATTTTCCTCCATTAAAATTTCTCCAGTCGAATATTCCATTAATATACTTCCCTTAGCATTAGTTGCAAAAACATTTATTGTTAATGCAAAAAAACATAATATAAATACTACAAATTTCTTCATAATTCACCTCTAATAAATTATATAAAATAAAAATAATATTATGATCACATAATACTATTTAGCTTTTATTCTATTATTTACATCTTTAACAAATATAGCATAGCATATACTAGCTAACGGTAACCCAACAAGCATACCAACTACACCAAACAAGCTTCCTCCGACAGTAACAGCAAGCAAAGTCCAAATAGGACTAAGTCCTACACTTTTACCAACTACTTTAGGATATATTAAATTACCTTCTATTTGTTGTATAACAATAAATAAAACCATAAATACAATTGCTTTTACAGGACTAATAGTTAATATTAGTATTGTTCCTATACACATTGCAATTAAAGCACCAAAAATTGGTATTAGTGCAGTTATACAAGTAAGTAATGAAATTAATAAAGCATAAGGAAACTTAAATATACTAAGTATTACAAAGAATATAGTTCCAAGTATTAAAGCTTCTAAACATTGACCAGAAACAAACTTAGAAAATGTATTATTACTTAATGTTGCTATACTAAATATTTTATCTGTTTTTCTTTTACTTAAATAAGCATTTAATACTTTTTTTATACCTCTAATTAAATATTCTTTTTGACTTAACATATAACAAGCAAATACTAAAGCAGTAAATATAGTAATGACACTACTTATAAAACTAGTAATAATATTTATAGAACCATTAACTAAGTAATTTAATATCTTTTTTAATATATCATTTATATTAGCGGTATCATTAAACATATTAACTATACTTTTTTGTATATCTGGATAATCTTTTAATAATTTTAATAAATAATCTTCTATTTTTTTTAACATTATAGGTATATTTTTAATTAAACTTTCTATATTATTTACTAATTCTGGTACTAATTCTAATAAAATAAATGTTATTACTATTACAAATATTAATATTGTTAGTGTTAATGATAATATTCTATTTAATCTATCATTTATTTTATTTTTGCTAATTCTTTTTATTAATTTTTCTATTTTTACCATAAATATATTTAATACAAATGCAAGCACTATTCCTAATATAAATGGAAAAATAGCATTAAATAGTTTAGCACAAACAATACTTACAAATTTAAAATTAGAGATTATTAAATAAGATGCTACGAATATAGAAATCATAATTATTATTTTATTTATATCACTCTTTTTATTCATCTTTATCACTCTTTTCTAATTAATTATAGAATAAATGATAAAATGTAGTAATTAAAATTATCAAATTTTATCATTTTAGTTATTTATTTTTTATTTTATAAAAAAGTAGTATAAATAAATTTATACTATTTTATTTGATTCATAACTTCTTCAGCAAAGTTTTCTTCACGTTTTTGCATTCCTTCACCAACTTCAAAACGTATCATAGATTTTACAACTCCACCATTGTTTTTAACATAAGTTTCTACATCAACGTCTCCATCTTTAATGAATGCTTGATTTAATAAACATACTTCTTTATAGAATTTTTTAATTCTACCAGTTACCATTTTTTCTGCTATATCAGCTGGTTTTCCTTCTTCCATAGCTTGTGTTTTAAATACTTCTTTTTCTCTTTCTAAAACATCACTAGGAATTTCATCGCTATTTAAATATTGTGGTTTCATTGCAGCAGCTTGCATAGCAACATCTCTTGCAACTTCTTCATTTGCTCCATCAACAATAGTTAATACAGCAATTTTACCACCCATATGTAAATAACTACCAAATGCTTCATTATCAGTTTTTTCTACTAATTCAAATCTTCTTAATGATAATTTTTCACCAATTTTAGCAGTTTTTGCAATAATTAAATCATTTATTGTTCCTTCACCAGTAGATAATTCTAATGCTTCTTCTAAAGTTTTTGCATTACTGTTTAGAATGGTTTTACCAATAGTGTCGATCATACCTGTAAATTCTTCATTTTTACTAACAAAATCTGTTTCACTATTTACTTCTAATATAACCGCTTTATTTCCTTCAACATATATATTAGCTAAACCTTCAGCAGCAATACGACTTGCTTTTTTAGCACTTTTTGCAATACCTTTTTCTCTTAACCAATCAACTGCAGCATTAATATCTCCATTGCATTCAGATAATGCTTTTTTGCAATCCATCATACCTGCACCAGTTAAATTTCTTAATTCACTAACTTGTTTTGCACTTATCATAATATTCTCCTCTTATAAACTATTTTTTTAATATATTTAAAAGTTCATCTTTTTTCATAGAAGTATATCCACTTATACCTTTTTCTTTTGCAATTTTTTTAAGTTCTGCAACAGTCTTTGTAGATAAATCTTCCTTAACTTCTTCAATTTTATCTTTTATTTCTTCTTTTTTTTCTTCTATTTTTTTAGCAACTTTTTTTACTTCATTCTTTATATTTTCTTTAATTTCTTCTTTTTTAACTGTTTTCTTTGCAGGTTCTATATCAGTTATATAATCTACAATTTCTAATCCTTTTGCTTCACAAATAGCATTAGTTAATGCCCCTAATATAACTTTAACACTTCTAACTGCATCATCATTTCCTGGTATAACATAATCAACATCATCTGGATCACAGTTAGTATCAACTATACCAATTACAGGTATATTTAATTTTCTTGCTTCTCTTATTGCATTAATTTCTTTTTTAGGATCAACAATAATTAAAGCATTTGGAAGTCTATCCATATTACGTATACCACATAATACTTTATTTAACTTATCATATTCCTTCTTTAATCCAATAACTTCTTTTTTTGGAAGTAATTCAAATGATCCATCAGTTTCCATATTTTCTATTTCTTCCAAACGTTTAACACGTCTTCTAATAGTACGGAAATTAGTTAATGTTCCACCTAACCATCTTTCTGTTACATAAAAACTTTCACTACGTGTAGCTTCATCAACACATACTTCACTAGCTTGTTTTTTTGTACCAACAAATAAGAATTTTCCTCCATTTTCTGCAATTTTCTTAATCACTTCGTATGCTTTTTCCATACATTCAACAGTTTTTTCAAGATTAATTATATAAATATCATCTCTTGAAGTAAAGATGTATTCCGCCATTTTTGGATTCCATCTTTTAGTTTGATGTCCAAATTGAACACCTGCTTCTAATAAATTATTCATAGAAACAATTTCAGCCATTTTTTCTCATTCCTTTCGTTATTCTTCCATTTATCTCTTCTTGCTTCACCAACAATAGCCACTAGGATTAGCAATCAATAAATGTGTATATTTGGTTTCAAAAACCATATGTATTTTATCAAAAAAAATAAGAAATATCAAGAGAATTCTCACTATTTCTTATTAGAATTATATTTTCTTCTACCAAATTTTATACAATTATTAAATTCATCTATTTCTTTTACGTCTATTATTATCTCACTATTATATTTTTTTGTTACCAAATTAATAATATCATTAATAACTATACTACCATTTTTCTTATTTGCTAACATACATTCAGTATCAACAATATTTTCTTCTCCATCAAATATATTCAATTTTAATACATAATGATTATCTTTCTTTAAATAATCTACTAACATATTATATACATTTTTAGTCTCTATAAAAGAATTTAAAAACAATATATTATCAAGAAAATTAATAGATGTAATAAATTTATTATCTAACACTAAGTTATTCATATAATCACTTCCTAGTTGAATATTATATATGAATAATCACTAAAACACAATATTTTTATAATTTTAATTTCTTTTCTTCTTTATTATCTAATATTTCTTCACATAATCTTTTATCTTTTTTATCACATAACTTAAATTTTAAATATATGTTATTAGCTAATAAAATATCATATATATCATCATCACTATTATATGTAAATATTCCATTATCACTATATTGTTTCAAATATAATAATAACATTTTATTAATTATATCTTTATTTTTTATAGATATTTTAAATTTTATTATTTCATCAACATTATAAAAACCTCTATTTATTTTCAAATTATAACTATAACAATTCTTTTTATAATCAAAATAATTTGTTATTTCAAATATAAAAGGTTTTATATTTATATAGTTTTCGATATTATTATATTCTGTTAACTGATTAAGCATTTCAAAGTAAGTATCTAATATTTTCTTTGCTTTCTCTATTTGTATAATATCTTTATCCTTTTCTTTTTCATCAATACTCACTTTTATATAATTTGAATTTAATCTATTGCTAACTATAATTGCTCTTTTTATATCATCTTCATTTTTTAATTTGAAATCAAGTTTTGTATTACCTTTTAAATGTAATGATAACAAATTATATGTATCATTATAATCTTTTGTTAAACAAGTATAATTTAATAATTTGTTACTATTTATACTTTTTATTAAAACATCAAATATTTCTAAAGAACTATTTTCTGAAACAAATCTCATTTTAAATATTTCTTTCGGTTTATTAATTCCTCTTTTAATTGTTATTAAGTATAAACATTTGTCTTTGTCTTTCGCTAATTTTTTATCGATAATAATATTGAAATTTTTTTGATTATTATATCCTTCAATAGAGTTATATTCTGATAAATTTTTAATTAAAATAGATAATAATTCTAATTTTTGATAATTTTTTTGGTCTTGAATGCTTTCCATTTTTTTATCTTCCCCTTTCAAATGGAATTATATACTACTACTAATGTTATATTTTGTCAAATTTTGTGATTATTAATATTTTTTTTAATATAATTTACTAGGTGATTTGTTTGATATTAAATTTAATTAGTATGTTTAAGTATATGTATTTCTTCACTGGTTCATACTCTATTAACGTTTTTCCAGAACCTTTAAGTAAAGAAGAAGAAAGTATTTGTTTATATAATGCAAAGATGGGAGATAAATCTGCACGTTCTAAATTAATTGAACATAATTTAAGGTTAGTAGCACATATTGTAAAAAAATATGATGTTAAAGAAAAAGATGTAGACGATTTAATTAGTATTGGAACTATTGGTTTAATAAAAGGTATAGATAGTTTTAAAAATGAAAAAAACATAAAACTAACTACATATTGTGCTAAATGTATACAAAATGGAATTGTCACATCATGGAATACGATAATGTTATAAATAGTCTTTTAAAATCAAAAAAAGAATACTATTCATTAGAGGCAAATATAAAAGAAAATTCTATTGATAATATAAAACCATTAGATATAAATTGTTCTTTAGGAGATCAAATTAAATATTATCGAGAAATAAAAAACATTAAACAAAAAGATTTAGCAAAAGAATTAAATATAGATAGATATACTCTTCACTGCATTGAAAATAAAAAAAGCAAAATTATTTTTTATCCAGAAACTATTAATAAAGTAATAGATAAACTAGAAATAAAAGATAAATTAATTTGGAATGATTCTTATGAAGAATATATTATCAAAAACAACCGAAACATTTTTAAAGAATTTAGAACAAAATATAATTTAACTATTAAACAATTAAGTAAACTTTTAAATGAGCATATTTCAGCAATTGGTACATGGGAAAGAAAAAATACAATAATATCTAGAAAAAAATATTATGAAATATTAAATAAACTTAATACTATTACAAAAGAATATATAGATAATTATTTTGAAACAGACTATACATTATTTATAAAAAATAATCCACATAAACAAATAGTAGATTATATTAATAAAGAAAATATAAGTTTAAAAGAATTTTCTAAAAGAATAAATAGACATGAATATACAATAAAAAGACTATTAAAGGAAAAAACCTTGGTATCAGAAGATATATATAATCAATTTATAAAATTAAAAGAAAGACAAGACAATAATGAAATTCATAGTGATGAATACATAAAATTTATAAAAAGTGGTTATCCTACTATCATAAAAGAAATGCTTAAAAAAAAATAATTTATCGGCATCTAAATTCACGAAAAATAATAATATTCATAATGATACTATAAGAAAGTGGATATATGGTATTGCAATTCCCAAAAAAGGAAGTTATGAGAAAATTAAAAAATATCTATAATTTATTTCAAATAAAAAAGTTGCACTAGTCAAAAACTAGTGCGCTATTCTTTTTTACTTTTTTTTGAATAATATAAATCATGCCTTTCCTTGGCAATCTCAACCATTTTTTTATATAATCTATTTTTAGAATCTACATCAACATCCATTTTATCAATCGCTGAAGATAATATCATAGCTCTGCATTTAGCACAATCAGATATTAATTCTTTTATTTCTTCAGGATCTGTTGGATAATTAACTATTACTTCCATATATTCCCCCTTTGCTTAATTTATATTTTTTTTAAGAATTTTTATGTATTTCAATAATCGTTGTATTATTTACTACATCTATTTTAATGATAATTGAATTATTCGCTAAAAATTTAATTCTATCTCTATCATCTCCACCAATTATAAAATCTTCTATAACTATTTTACAAAATACAGAATAATTACATGATAGATAAGATATTTCATAAGTTTGATTAATTAGAATATCTTTTATATTTTCTACTATTTCTTTATAACTTTCTTTCATACCATCTATAAAAAAATTAAATTCTTCTTTATTTTCTATCTCATCTACTTTTTTTGCTTGATTTAAATCTTCAACTGTATAATACGTATTTGATAAATCTTTTAACATTTGTGGAGTTCTAGTTATTTCACCAGATCTATAACAACTAAATTTTTTTATATACTACAGTATCTCTAAATATAGGATATCCTATAATAGGAAATATTATAGTTTTATAATGTAATTGTTTAACTTCTTCTGGTGTTAATAAATCTCTACCAATTAATGAATATGTTCTATTACCATCATACGTTACTTTTCCGACAGATTGACTGACCGAATTTGATTCGATTGTTTTTTTACCTAGTCTTTTACTTATAGCTTCCGCTGTTTCTTGTGTATTAGTTTTTAAATAAACAAGACCACAGTTATCTAAAATAATCTGAGCTACATCTTTACCATATACATTATCTAATTGAGAAAATGATTGTATAAAAAATTGAAATCTCATACCTCTAGATCTTGCTACTGATACTATTGATTCTATACTTGGTTCTTTTAATGGTGGACAATTTGCAAATTCATCTAATAACCAATCAATTTGAATTGGAAGTTTTTTATCTTTATTACTATTCGCCAATTTAACTAATTCTCTATATAAAAGACCAATAATTATTGTTATAAGTTTATAATATGTTTTATCTTCATCTGGAACTATGATATAAAATGCAGTAATTTCTTTTCCTAAAATATCAAATTCAAAATCACTAGTAGAAGTAATATTAGCAACATTAACATCATCAAATAACGACATTTTTTCTGATAGTGTCGATACAATAGATTTATAAGTATTTTCAGCAGAAACATATATAGATGCTAAACTATCTTTACTTTTTGTTCCATATGGTTTTTTATCTATATATTCTTTTAATTCTTCAAAATTTTCTTCATTCATAGATGAATTTTGAAACTTTTTAATACTTGTTAATGTTATTTGACTTTCATCTATTTTACCTTCTTTATACTCTTCTAAAACCAATTATTTTAGAATATAAACAATATATTGAAAATTTAAAAAAATTTAGAGAAGAAAAAAATTTAAAACAAAAAAATTTATTTATTTTATTAAACATAGCATCATCTTCATATTCTGTATACGAAACTAGCAAAGTTCTAATTCCTACAATATTTTTATATAAAATAGCAAAAACCTATAATTACTCAATCGATAAATTATTAGGAAAAAAATAAAAAAACATAATTTTTAGTAATTTATGTTTTTGTTTTTTATATAATGCTTGATTTTCTTATTTAGTTTTGATATATTAATATTGTTGTTAACGAGAAGTAGCACAGCTTGGTAGTGCATCTGGTTTGGGACCAGAGGGTCGCAGGTTCGAATCCTGTCTTCTCGACCATTAAATAAACAAAAAAATATAATTTAAACTGTTATATTTTTTTTAATACTTTTATTTCATCTTTTACAAGATTTTCTAAAGTTATAGATTCGTCTATTTTTAATTGTACAGATAAAGTTTTTAAGATATTTACAAAATCTTTTCTATCAATACTTATTTTTTCATTAGTTTTAGTATTTTCAATTTCAAAATATTTGTCATCTACTTTATGTCCTAATATCAATAAATATGGAGTTCCCATATAATGAGCATCTTTTATTTTAGCACCTAAACTTAAATCATTTCTATCATCATATAATAAAAATACTCCATTTTTAATTAATTCATTATATAAATTATCAGCTAAATCAATACTATCTTTATTATCATTAGTTATCATATGTAAATGATATGGTGCTAAATTTAAAGGTAATGAGTATCCTATTACATTTTGATTTTTATCATAAATTGCATTTTTTTCGTATACATATGCTAAGACTCTACTAACACCAATTCCATAACATCCCATTTCATAAGGTATTTGTTTTCCACTTTCAGAAATATAACATGCCCCCATAGATTCAGAATATTTAGTCCCTAATTGAAAGATATGCCCTAATTCTAGTGTTCTTTTCTTTTCTAGTTGCTCTATACCATCAATATTATATATTTCTTTTAAATACTCCATAGCATTTGATAATTCTAATAATTCACTATTAATTGCTTGTCCAGATTCATTATTATATAATACAGTATCTTCTCCTAAATCTGAAATTACCATAAATTCTTCAGATTTTTTACCACCTATACTGCCACTATCAGCTCCAACTGGAAAAACATCCATACCTAATCTATTAAAAATATTAAAATATGCTTGTTTCATTTCAGCATAAGTTTTATCCAAATCATCTGAATCGACATTAAAACTATATGCATCCATCATTTCAAATGATTTTCCTCTTAATAAAAATCCTCTTGCTCTTAATTCATTTCTGAATTTTTCACCTATTTGAAAATATGTAACTGGTAATGATTTATATGATTGAAGTCTATTTTTAGCAAATTCAACAATTGCTTCTTCAGCAGTTGGTGCCAAACAATAATTTCCTTTAGATGTTATAGTTCTAAACATCACATCATCTGATACATATTTATCTAATCTTCCAGATGCTTCCCAAATTGATTCAGGTTGTAGCACAGGTAATGACACTTCAACACATCCAGCTTTAGTTAATTCTTCAGAAATAATTCTTTTAATATTATTTTTTAATAAAAATGGTATATTATCATAAGCGTAAATACCACTAGAATATTGTGTTAATTGTCCAGTTTTAGATAATATATCTTGAACTGGAAATTGCGCATCAATATTTAAAACTTTATTTCTTGCTATTCCCATTTTTGATAATTTCATAAATTCATCTCCCTCATAAATCATATTATAGCATAATAATTAAATTGTTGCTATTCCTTTCAAACATTAATATCAAATTCTTCTTTCAATATAGCTTTTATAATTTTGGTTCTTTCTTCTAATAAATCTTCTTTATAAAATTTATTATTAAATCTTGTTGGATCATATTGTTCTATATGAACAAATCCAAAATCCCGATAACATAAATCCATACTAGCAAAACTAGGATTTTGTTCTAATCCATATGATAACATTTTAGCATCTGAATTATCAACTAAATATCTAAAAAAAGAACCAATATCAAAAAAGCAATTCTTATGTTCTCCTTTAATTAAATCAAAATTAGGTTGTTTTTTAATCCAATTTATGTATTTATTATCCTCATTTAAATCAAACCAATAATGCCCCACAAATAATGGATAATCTAAATTTTTATTACTAATATAATCTTTATAAATATTGTTATTTACACAAAACAACCATGTACATATCCTAGGTGCTATTAACATACATTTTTCTTCATTTATATGATATGTACTTTTATATTCTAATAAATCTGTTTTCCAAGAAACTAACATATTATCTGTATTTTTTAAATCAGATAACATTTTTTCAAGAACATTTTCTTTATATAAAAATATGTCAGCATGCATTATAAAAAAATAATCATAATTTTTATTACTTATCCAATCTATAAGGCATTGTTTATATAAACCACCTCTATTGTTTTTATAATACTTTATTCTTATTTCATTATTTATTTCTAGTATATTTTTAATAGAAAAATTTTGTTCTATTTCATCATTTGTATAATCTACTAATAAAAATAAATCAAATTTAAAACTTACATACTTTTTTAATGATGCTAGACATAAAATTAAACTATCTATTTTATTACTAGCTCTAAATGGAATTCCAATCGCTACTTTCTCTTGATTCATAATACCACCTTAAATATCATCTAAATTAGGTGTTAATTTATAATTAACCTCTTTATACTTTTTATCAACTTTATTCCATAATTCATCAACTGTATTATTTATTATATTACCTAAATAAAAATCAGTTTCTTCTCCATTTATATAAAAAGGATGTAAATAAACATTACCATTTGCTCTAACTAAAAAATGTTTTCCTTCAGCCCATTTAAATAAACGATATTTACATTCAATTTTGTTTTTATATTTTTCAAATATATTATTAATTACTTCATCATTAGGTAAATTTTTCATATTTTTAGCTTTCCCAATATTTAAGATCGGAATCAAAACAATTTCATATATGTTAAATTTTACTAAATCGTCAATAATTTGATCTAAGAATTTAATATTTTCCTCAAATAATGGTATATTAACTTGAATTTTAACATTATTTTCACTTAATAACTTTATAGTATTAATAACAGTCCTATATCTAAACAATTTATTTTTAGTTATTTTTAAACAATCTTCGTCAGTATAACCATAAATTGATACTCTTATTAATTTAAAATTTTTAGATAAATCCTTAATATTTTTATCTGTTATAAACGTTCCATTTGTATCTAATGTTATTTTTGTATCCTTAGGATTTATATTATTAAAAATATCAAAAAAAGAAGGATATAACAGCGGTTCCCCTCCTGTTATACTAATAGAACTAATTCCTTCATCAATACTTTTCTGTATTATATTTATCCATTCACTATAATTTAAATCATTGTCCTTTTTATTTGCAAAACAGTGTATACAATTTAAATTACATTTATCTGTTATTTCTATAATCATTCTTGACGGTTTTTCTAAATTCATAAATTACACCTCATATTCTTGAATATCCCACTCCAAACCAGAAATTCTATTATTTTTAGACCAAGGTATTCTTAAATCATATTTTTTTGACATTTCATAAATAAACTTATATGCTTCTATATAATAATCAATATTTTTATTTTGATAATCCTCATTTAAAATTGCACCAGGTGTAGGATAAAAGATAGTACCAGATGAAAAACATCCTTTTTTAGCTAAAAACTCTATTCCATCTTTTAATGATTCTATACTTTCCAATCCTAATACAAAATTAGTTTTTACAAAACCTTTTTTATATCTATTACAAAGTAAATCAAACATTTCAATATATTTTTCTCTACCAAATATACTTTCTTTTCCAGGACATAATTTTTTAAATAAATTTTTATCCCATATTTCAATATTAATTGAAATCATACCTAATCCAATATCATACAATTTATCTATCAACTCTATTGGTATGTTTTGAGCAGGTACAAATACAGTATTAGCTAATAAAGAAACTCCATTCTTTCTTTTTTTTATTTCGTTAAACAATTTTTCAAAAAAAGCATATTCATCAACATTAAAATGTGTCCCAGTTGACATAAAAATATAATTTGGTTTGTATTCTTCATTAGCAATATCAAAAGCCCATAAATATTCTGATAACAACGTTGTATCATCAAATTTATCTTTAATTGCATTTACACCACAAAATTTACATTTTATATCAGTTCTATCAAAATCACAATGTAATTTAGGATATATTCTCAAGCAATCCTCACCCATAATATTTACATATTTTTTTAATGGTATGCCTAATGGAGAAATCTTATTCAAAAAATTTGGTAATTTATCAACAAGAATATTTATTTTTATACCATCATAATTTAAATATAAGTTGTTATCTTTTATAAATAAATTAAATTTACTATTCTTATTGCTTCTTGTTTCAATTCTAATTTTATTACCTTTATATTCTGCAATTATTTCATTTGGAACAAATTTCTTTGTATCATGATAATTAAATAAACCATGACTTGCTTCTTTACTACCATTTGAAATATCTACTAAAAATTCTTCAACATCTGGATTTGAAAAATTCAAACCATTTAATAATAAATCTATTTTTAATTTTAATAATACGTTAAAATCTTTACTATCCATAACTATCTCCTATAATTCATGTTTTTTATTATATAATTCCCTTAATTTTTCTAATTTTAATGGTGTAGGTATTATTTCATTGTTTTTTTCTTCCATTATTTTATTAGCTAATTCTTTAAAAATATCAGCTAAATCAGAATCAGGTAATTTTTCAATAATTGGTTGATGATAATCACAACATTCTTCAATTCTATTATCCCTAGGAATCATACTAATTAATGGAATATTAATTGCTTTTGAAAATGACTCTATTATTTCTTTTTCATTTTTTATATTTCTACAATTACCAATAATACCTACTAATTTAACATCATTATATTCTAAACAACTATTTATATATCCATAAGCAAGATTATTAGCAGCGAATAAAGAATTAAATTCTCCAGAAGTAACAATATACATTTCTTGTGTTTTTCCACTTCTTAATGGTTCAAAAAAACCACCACATACAACATCACCCAAAATATCAAATAAAACCAAATCCAAATTTTCATCATCTAAACAATTAAATCTATTCAACGTTTCTAGTCCTTTAATTACTCCTCTTCCAGCACAACCTACTCCTGGTCTAGGACCACCTAATTCAACACATTTTGTTCCAAATTTACCTTCAACAACAATATCTTCAACTTTAATATCACTACCTTTTTCCATAATTTTATTTAAAGCAGTTTCATCTGTTTTATCTGACAATAATAAAGTAGAATCATGTTTAGGATCACAACCTATTTGTAAAACTTTTTTTCCCATAAATCCTAATGTAGCTGATACATTTGATGATATAGTTGATTTTCCAATACCACCTTTTCCATAAATTGCTATTCTTTTCATCGTTTGCCTCCTTCATAATTAACTAAATACTCTGCAAAACGTATTGCACCTTCAAAACCAGCGAAATCTTCTTTTGGTCTAAAAATAGTCTTATAAGGATAAACTATTTCTCCAAATGTAGAAAAAACAAAATCAGGTTTTAATTCTTCTATAATTTTTCTTAAATCATCAGAGTTTTCCTCTATTAAAACTTTATCAGTGAATTTATAATAATCTTCTTTATTAAATTCTTCTAATGATTTTTCAGTAAAAATACACTTTATTTTAATACCTAATTCATTTAACAAATTTGCATACCCTAAAGACCTCCTATTTCCGCTTATAATTATTGCTGTCTTTCCATTTAACTTATCATAAAATTTTTTTAACTCTTTTTTTGTTTTTATATATATGTTTTGATAATCTCTATTTTTTATATTAAAAAAATTAAATATCTCTTCTAAAATCGAATATGAATTTTCAACACCAAAAAAACCAAAATTATTATATATAGAATGAATATTAAATTTATTTTCTAATTTTTTTGCTATATTTTTAGATGCATTATTACAGACAACATAATTTAATTCAGCACTCCCAATGTTATTTATTTCTTCAATAGTAGAAGTTGCTGGAAATATGGTATTTACTTTTATACGACCAGCAGTTAAATATTTTTTTAATTCTTGTGTAGTATTTAAATTAATATTAAATTCTCCTAAGATATTTAATGTGTTTTTTTCTTTATTTATATTATTATCACTTAATGAATCAATTAATAGATTTCCAGCGTTAATCATACCAACTTTATGATCTCCTTTAAATCCAGCACTATTTAAAGTAAATATTTTACAACCTAATTTATCCCCTAATAAATTTGCAACATCTTTTATGTTTTCTCCAATTATTTCTGTAACACAACAATTTAAAACAAATATTATTTTAGGATGGTATTTATTATAAATATCATTAATAGCTCTCTCTAATTTTTTTTGTCCTCCAAAAAACAACATCATCATCATTAAAGCATGTGCTAAAAATTCTAGGTCCTGAATGTTCAACTGTATCTTTATATCCATTTAATATCATAACTGAATTTCTACAAAAAAACGAGCAACCAGTTGGTCCATGTATTAGACATACTGTATCCTTTAAATTTGCCAAATATCTCAATGCTCCAAACAAATAACAAGATCTAAAAGGTTCTTCATAATTCATATTAACACTCCTATATTCTTCCACAAGCACTTGAAGTACATTGTGAACATTTATTTATCATTGGAAATCCCAATTCTTTTAATTCTTTTACTTTATTCTTGAAATTATCTAAATATAAATCTTTATCATAGTTAAATTGATTATTTATTTGTCTTAAAGGTAATAAATTAAAACAATCAACACCCATTTTTAATAAAAAGCTAAACATACTATTTATTTCATTATCATTTATATTTGGAATATATATAGTATTGATTTTTATTTTTACATTTCTGTCTTTCATATCTTTAATTATGCTTTTCTGTTGATTAATGATTTCATCCGCCTTTAAAATACCATCATTTACAGAACGATATAAAAATTTCATTTTTCTAATATCTAAAGTATTTATAGTTAAAGTTAAATACTCTAACTTATTTAAATTTTTTATTCTATTGATTACATTATTATAATTATATCCACAAGAACAAATACATAATTTATAATCTTTATATTGTTCATTCATAACTTCATTTAAAATTTCAAGATTATCCATATTATCTAATGGATCTCCAGGACCACTAACACCTATTATATTAATCTTAGGAAATATTTTTGTTTTTTCTTCTAAATATTTTAACATTTCTTCTCTATTATTAATTACAAGATTTGATGTTCCAGGTCTGTTTTCTATATTAATACCTACATTTCCATCCATAACATAATTACAATATTTGCATCCCATTTTACATACTTTCGCAATAGGAATATGTATTCTGCCATATCCGAGATCATTGCTACTTGTATTAAAACAAGAATGAATTTCGTTTTTCATATTAATCCCTACTTTTTGTTAAATTCCTTTATTTTTTTCTTAGCATGAGTAGTTTGCACTTTATCAATCCAATCAATTCTAGGACCATATGATAATTCATCAGTTATTATTCTGACTCTATCTTTATTAGATAATCTATAATCAACTGATACAAACTCATCATTAACAAAAGCCCCAACCATAGTATTACCTATATCTGTATGAATTTTATAAGCTAAATCTATTGGTGTTGATCCTTTTGGTAATTCTATAATATCACCTTTTGTTGTATATACATATATCCTATCTGAAAATAATTCATTTTTTACTTGACTTACAAATTCTTGATTATCCCCAAATACAGAATTAATTTCTATTAATGATTTAAAAAACTGATATTTTTTCTTTAAATCATTTTGCATTATATCTCTTGCTTTTCCTTTTTCTAAATCCCAATATGCAGTTAAACCAAACGAAGCAATATTGTCCATATCAAAAGTTCTAATCTGAGTTTGAACTAATTTATCTTGTGGACCAAATACTGTTGTATGTAAACTTTTATACATATTTGTTTTTGGATTACAAATATAATCTTTAAATTTATCATTTATTGGATGATATTCATGATGTATTAAACCTAATGTTCGATAACAATTTGATATGTCATCAACCATAATTTTAAGTGCTAATAAATCATGTATATCTGATATACGTTCTCCTTCATTTAATCTTTTGTATAAGCCATAAATATTTTTTGTTCTTACTTTTATTTGATTAGGAATATTATTTTCACTTAGAATCATATTTATATTATTTAACATTTCATTTAAGCAAGATTCAGAGTCTAATTCTATTTTTTGTTTTCTTAACTCTAAGTCTTTATATGTATCTGGCTTTAAATATCTTAAACATAAATCTTCTAATTCACTTTTAATTCTATATGCTCCTATATAATAAGCAAGAGGAACAAATATTTCCATTGTTTCTAATGAATTTTCTTTTTGTTTAAATTCGCTTTTAAATTCTAATGTTCTCATATTATGTAATCTATCTGCAAGCTTTATGATTATTATTCTTACATCATCTGTTATTCCTGTAATTATTTTTCTAGTATTGGCATTGTTTTGATCTAATTTAGAAGAAAAATTCATCTTTGCTAATTTCGTAACACCATCAACCAAATTTGCAATATTTTGATTGAATTCATGAGATATATCTTCTTTAGTAATATTAGTATCTTCTATTGTATCATGTAAAAGTCCTGCACATATCGTATCTTTATCAGCATGAATTTCAGCAAGTATATATGCTACATTTAAAGGATGTGATATATAAGGTTCTCCACTTTGTCTATATTGTCCCTTATGAAGATTATCTGCATAATCATATGCTTTAGATATAATATCTACTTCTTCTTGATTATAACTTTTTATCAAATTAATTAAATCTTTCTTTTCCATAATATTCCTCCTATCAAATAAAAAAATGGCGACAAAAATAACAGGTAATTATTTTGTCGTCACTTTAGACATATCTATTTCAGAAAAGTTGCTTAATAAAAGAAAGTAAACAGAATATAGTTTACAAATGTATAATATAAAACTAATTAATACTATAACATTTTTTACTCTCATATCACAAAAACCTTCCCAAAAAATATATTGTATTAATAATACCACTTATAAAAAGATAAAGTCAAGCATAAATACTATAAATTATAAAAAATAAAATAAAAGTACATGATTTGAAATATGCGACAATATGTGATATATTAAATTTATTAATGGAGGTATTTTATGGAAATAATAAAAAAACATGTTATTTATGCAAGAAAATCTAAATATACTGGTAAAGGAGAAAGTGTTGATAATCAAACAGAATTATGCAAAGAAAAATTAAAATTAAAATATCCTGATATTGATTTAGAAAAAGATGTAGTTTATTTAACAGATGAAGGATTTACCGGAGCTAACACAAACAGACCAGCATTTCAAGAAATGATGAAATTAGTAAAAGAAAAAAAAGTGTTATCTGTTACATGCTATAGATTAGATAGAATAAGTAGAAATGTTGGGGATTTTTGTGATTTAATTAAAGAATTTGAAAAATATGATGTAAGTTTTTTATCAATTAGAGAGGATTTTGATACAGTTACACCTATGGGAAAAGCTATGATGTTAATGAGTTCTGTATTCGCTCAATTAGAAAGAGATACTATTGCAGAAAGAATTAGAGATAATATGTTAGAACTTGCTAAAACTGGAAGATGGTTAGGTGGAACTACTCCTACTGGATTTAAATCAGTAGAAATTAAAAATATTACTGTTGATGGAAAAACAAAAAAACTATTTAAATTAGAAGAAATTCCAGAAGAAAAAGAAATAGTATTATTATTAGTTAATAAATATAAAGAAATAAAATCTCAAACAGGATTAGAAACTTATACTATTCAAAACAATATCAGTACAAAAAGAAATAAAAAATTTACAAGATGGTCACTAGTAAATATCCTATCAAATCCTGTATATGCAGCAGCAGACGAAGATAGTTATAACTATTTTTTAAATAAAGGAGCTAATGTAATTGGTGATATAAAAGATTATGATGGAAAACATGGATTAATGGTTTATAACAAAACAAATCAAACTAATAATAACAACAAAAAAGAAACTCCTATTACAGAATGGATCGTTGCAATTGGAAAACATAAACCTTTTTATTCAGGAAGTGAATATATAAAAATACAAGATTTATTAAAATTAGGGGCTGATAAAAGATTTAGAAAATCTGCAGTAAATAATGCTTTATTATCAGGCTTATTAAGATGCGAACATTGTGGAAGTTTTATGAGACCAAAATTAAGTAGAAATACAGATAAAAATGGAAATAAAAAATTTAAATATCTTTGTGAGTTAAAAGATAAAAGCAGAAAAACAAAATGTAATACTCCTAATTTAGATGGAAATGAAGCAGACAAAAAAGTAATAGAAATTATTAAAGAACTTATAACAGAAAACAGCGATTTTTATAAAGCAATTAAAGAAATTGCAGATGGAAAAATTGGAAAAGCAAATGATAAAAATACTGAAATAGTTAATATATCAAATATGATAAGTAAAAATGAAAAATCTATCGCTACCCTAGTAGATAGATTAAAAGAAGTACCTTCAGAAATTGTTTCTGATATAGCCAATGAAATAGCAAAATTAAAAAAAGAAAATAAAGTTCTAATAAGAAAGAAAAATGAATTAAACGAACATGAATCACAGTATATAGATGATTCTGAAACTGCACAAATCATATTGAACTTATTTGATAACATATATAAAAATTTTGATGAGATGGATTTATTTGAAAGAAGAACAGTTGCAAGATTAATAATTCGATCTGCTTATAGTGATGGAAAAAATCTAACTATCAATTTAGGTGGAACAAGAATGTCAGCTAAATCACTTAATATTCCAACTAGTGACAATTACAAATGAAATATTAATGTATTTTAGAAATAATAAAAAACATGTACATGATGTAAGTCTAAATGATTCTATTGGATATGATAAAGATGGTAACGAAATTAATTTAATGGATGTTGTAAAAAGTAATGACGAAGATATTTTAACTACATTGCATAATAAAGATTCTGTTGAAACTCTCATTAAATATTTAAGTATACTTAACGAAAGAGAAAAAGAAATTATCATTAAAAGATATGGATTATTTAATAATGATGAATTAACACAAAAAGAAATATCCGAAAAACTTAATATATCAAGGAGCTATGTATCTCGTATAGAAAAAAGAGCACTTTTGAAAATATATAAAAAATTCTTAAAAGATAAAAAAGAATATTAAAAAATGTACTGCGCGTACATTTTATTTATTTGTTGAACCAAATCCAGCTATTCTTCCACCAGTTGCATCATCATCTAAAGTTATTATGTATTTACAAATTATTTTATTTGTATCATTATCAATTACTTTACTATCTAATATTCCCCCATTTTTCAAAATAACTTTTTTTGAAAAAATATTATCATTATAACAAGTTATTAAAATTTTTTTTACATACATTTTTTTATATTTATTTAAAGCCAATTTTAATGCATTTGTTGCAATTTTATTATTTCTTTTAGAAGGTTTAATGTAATAAGCTATATGTCCATATTTTTCAAAATAACTTTTATTTAATTTGTGACGTAAATCTATTGTTCCAACAATTTCATTTTCAAAGATTATCCAATAAATAGTTGAAGGAACATCACATCTTGCTATATTTTTTCCAAATCTTCTATTATTAACTCTTTTTAACATTAAATTAAATGTTTCATTATCTCTTATTAAAGAATTTCCCATCTCTTTATAATCGCCATAATCATAAGCTTCTTTAATTAGAAAATTGTAGCTTTCTTCATATTTCTTTGTAGGTAGTATCAGTTTTAGTTGCACCATAAACATCTCCTTTAATATATATTAACGTTAAAATATTAATACGTCAACTTTTACTTTGAATAAAAAAATGTACTGCGCGTACATTTTATTTATTTGTTGAACCAAATCCACCTATTCTTTCACCAGTTGCATCATCATCATCAGTTATTAAGAACTTTTGAAAATAAGCTTGAGCTATTTTATCGCCTTTTTTTATTTCTACATCAGTATCTTTTATATTTATACATTGTACAAATATGTGACCTTCATTATCAATATTATTATAATAATCACTATCTATTACTCCCATACTATGAGGAAACATTATCCCTTGTTTTTTTGGTCCACTAGAACGTGGTAAAATCATTAAAACTTCATCATCCAACATATAAGCTTTTAAACCTGTAGGAATGAGCGTAGGTTTCAGCCCAATTTTAAATGATGGAATAACCATATCACAAGCAGCTTCTATATCATACGCAGCACTATGTGCCGTACTTCTTTTTGGCAAATTTATATTTTTATTTTCATATTCTTTAACTATTTCAAATCCTCTTTGTTTCATCTTACACCTCTATTAATTCTATATTATTTGTCTTTAAACTTTTTTTAATATCTATTACTCTTTGATTAGATGAACCTCTATATTTTAAAGTAAAATCATGTAATTCATCTTTATATACACCATCTACTAACACATCTATATAATTTAATATTTCAAAATTATTTAAATTTTTATCAAATAAGAATCCAGTCCAAACCCATATATTCTTATCTGGATAAATACTTTTAAACTTTTTAGCAAGTTTAGTTGTTCCTTCAATATTTTTTGGATGAAGTGGCTCACCACCTAATATAGAAAGTCCAACAATATAATCTGGTTTTGCGAGTTCTATAACCTTATTAATTACTTCATCAGTGAATTCTTTGCCTCCGTTAAAATCATGAGTTTCTTTATTAAAACAATTTTTACAATTAAATGTACAACCTTGCATAAATATTGATACTCTTATACCAGGACCGTTTGATATATCCATTTTTCTAATTTTATTATATCTCATAATTATTCCTCAGAATCTTTATTATCTATATGTATTACTCTTTCTTTTATTTCTTGTGTTCTTCCTTTGTTCCAGAAATTAGTTCCAATATAACCACAAGTACGTCTTGCAACATTTAATTTATCATGATCTCTATTACCACAATTAGGACAATACCATTCTAATTTGTCATCTAAAAGTATTTCACCTTCATAACCACATTCTTGACAATAATCACTCTTTGTATTTAATTCAGCATACATAATATTATCATATATGAATTTAATTACTTCCATAACTGCATCTAAGTTATTAGTTAAATTTGGTGTTTCTATATAACTTATTGCACCACCTGGAGATAATTTTTGAAATTCACTTTCTAATTTTAATTTAGTAAATGCATCTATTTCTTCAAATACAGGCACATGATATGAATTAGTAATATAATCTCTATCTGTAATACCTTTAATTACACCAAAACGGTCTTTTAAACATTTTGCAAATTTATATGTAGTTGATTCGATAGGAGTTCCGTAAACACTATAATCTATCTTTTCAGTTTCTTTCCATTCGTTACATTTATCATTCATTTTTTTCATTACTTCTATTGCAAAATCGTGTCCCTTACCACCATCTGTATGACTATGACCTGTCATATATTTAACACATTCATAAAGTCCTGCATATCCTAAAGATATTGTTGAATAACCATCATGTAATAAATCATGAATAGATTCTCCCTTCTTAAGTCTTGCTAGAGCTCCATGTTGCCAAAGTATCGGTGCAACATCACTAGTTGCTTTACTTAATCTTTTATGTCTTATTTGTAAGGCTCTATGACACATCTCTAATCTATCTTCAAATATCTTCCAAAAGTCTTCCATATCTTTATCACTTGATAATGCAACATCTACTAAATTGATTGTAACAACACCTTGATTAAATCTACCATAGTATTTTGGTTTTCCATTTTTATCAACGTATGGTGTTAAGAATGAACGACATCCCATACATGGATAACAATTTCCATTTCCATTCTTATCTATTTTCATTTCTTTCATAACTTTTTCAGAAATATAATCCGGTACCATACGTTTAGCAGTACACTTACAAGCAAGTTCTGTTAAATAATAATATTTTGAACCTTCTTTAATGTTATCTTCTTCAAGTACGTATAAAAGCTTAGGAAATGCTGGAGTAATATATACACCTTTTTCATTCTTCATACCTAATATTCTTTGATTTAAAACTTCTTCTATTATCATCGCAAGTTCATCTTTATATTCCTCTGTCTCTCCTAAATACATACATACACTTAAGAAAGGTGCTTGTCCATTAGTTGTAGTCATAGAATTAATTTGATATTGAAAAGTTTGTACTCCATCAGTTATTTCTTTCTTTAAATCTTCCTTAGCATATTTTTCACATTCTGCTTTAGTAAATTTGCGTTTCTTATATTTGTCTAAATATTTATTATAACTATCTCTTACGAATGGTGCTAAATGTGTTAAAGTTATAGTACAGCCTCCATATTGACTACTAGATACTGCTGTAATAAGTTGTGTTGCAATAGTCATTGCAGTTAAGAATCTATGTGGTTTTTCTATCATAACACCATTAATATTAGTACCATTTTGTAACATATCTTCTAGATTAATTAAATCACAATTATGTAAAGCATTTTGAGCAAAATAATCCGCATCATGGAAATGAATTATACCATCATCATGAGCTTGAACTATATCTTCTGGAAGTAAAAATCTTCTTGTTATATCAGTAGAAGTAATACCAGCTAAATAATCTCTTTGTGTAGTAACTACTTTAGCATTCTTATTAGAATTTTCAGTATTCCAATATTCATTTTCTCCATCTATTAGCTCTTTTATAGCTAAATCAGTAGTATTACTACGTCTAACTAATTCTCTTGTATATCTATAAGTAATATATTTCTTAGCAAGTTCATATTTACCAATAGACATCAATTTCATTTCAATAATATCTTGTATATCTTCAACTAATATTCTTTTTTTATTTAATCTTTCTATATACTTAATAATATTTTTTATTTGAGTACTGGAAGCTTGGTCTTCTTCCTCTACTTCAATATTTGCTTTATTAATAGCAATTTCAACTTTTTCTGGACACCAATCAACCATATGTCCGTCTCTTTTAATAACCTTCATTTTTTACCTCTCCTATCTTCATGACAAAATCATACAATAATTTTTATAATTAATATTGTTGCAATTGCAACAAATACAAAAAAATGATATTATTTAACTAGGTGATGTAAATTGAATAATTTATTTAATAATATTACTGATAATAATAAAGAAAAAATATTAAAATCATTAGAAGGTAATACTCTGCATTTTAAAAGAAACAATACAATATTAACCAATATAAAAAAAGATAATATAATAGGAATTATATTAGAAGGATATATTCAAATAGTTAAAACGGATTATAATGGAAATAGAACTATAATAGAAGATTTATATGAAAATGATATATTTTCTTCTAAAATGTCTAATATATCAAATAACGAATATAGTGTTATTACAAAAGAAGATACCAAAGTAATAATTATATACTTTAATGAAATATTAAATAATGATTTAAATACATCATACTATAATCAATTTTTAAAAAATTTACTTTATATTATGTCAGATAAAATGACTAATATAAATAATAGAATAGAAATATTGTCTAATAAAACTATAAGAAATAAATTACTTGCATATTTTAAAATAATGTCTAAAAAAAATAATTCAAAAATAATATATTTACCCTATACTTTTATAGATTTAGCAGATTATTTAGGTGTTGATAGAAGTGCAATGTATAGAGAACTTAGAAATTTGAAAGAAGAAGGTTTAATAACAATTGTAAATAAAAAAATAATATTAAATTTTTACGAAGAACAATTTATATGATAAAATATATTTGGTGATATAAAATGAAAGAAAAATATGCAGATTTGTTATTAAAAAGATGCCTAAATTTAAAATGTACTGATAGTTTATTAATAAATGCTCCAATTGATTCAATAGAATTTATTAGATTATTAACTAAAAAAGCATATGAAATTGGTATTAAAGATATATATTTAGATTTAGAAGATGAAGAGTTAAAACATAATGAATTAAAATATTTATCTAATGATGAATTAAGAAATAGCAAAAGTTTTAATAAAGAAATATTTGATATATATGCAAAGAAAAATGCTGCATTCTTAATGTTATGTGGTGAAAATCCAGATACAATGAATGATATTGATAAAGATAAAATAAATTTTACAGGAAAATTATTAAGAGAAAGCAAACCAATATTTAAAGAAAAAGAAATTATATACGAAATACCATGGTGTATTGCTTTAATTCCAACTCATAGGTATGCAAAAAAAGTATTTCCAAACGATGTAGATGCTTATGATAAATTATGGAATTTAATTTTAAAAATAACATTATGTGATAAAAGTAATCCAATAGAAGAATGGAATAAAAAAATAGAATTAAATAAAAAAAGAGTAAAAATATTGAATGATTTAAAAATAAAATCATTAACGTATTCTAATAAATTAGGCACTAATTTTAATATTGGTTTTACTGATAATATGTGGTGTGGATCTGATACGGTTAGTAAAGATGGACGTAATTTGATAGTAAATATGCCAACCGAAGAAATATTTACAACACCTAACAAGTATACAGCAAATGGTATTGTTTATGCATCACGTCCCCTAGTCTATAATGGTTCATTAATTAATAATTTCTGGATAAAATTTAAAGATGGTAAAGTTATTGATTATGATGCAGAAACAGGAAAAGAAACCTTAAAAAGTATTATAAATATAGAAAATGGAGATTATTTAGGAGAAGTAGCATTAGTAGATAAAACTAGTCCAATTTTCGAGTCAAATACTATATTTTATGAAACATTATATGATGAAAATGCAAGTTGTCATTTAGCTTTAGGACAAGGTTTTACAGAATGTATAGATACAGTTAAAGAATTAAATGATATTGGTTTTAATGATTCATTAACTCATGTAGATTTTATGATTGGTACCGAAGACTTAAATATAATTGCCGATTGCAATAAAGGTAAAATTAAAATAATGGAAAATGGAAAATTTACAATATAAAAACTAAGTATTATATTATATTTTTTTACTTAGTTTTTTTGTTAAATAATTATAAGCATCCAAACTATCATTTATCATTTTTTCTTTCATTTTTTTGTTTCTAATATTCTCAGTTAAATATTTTAAATATGAAAATGCATTCTTTTTCAAAGTCTCATTATCAAACTCATTTGGTAAATCAAATAATTCTTTATAATAGTCTTCTTTTGTTTTTGTTTTACTCATTACCTTCTTTAACTCTCTTTCTAAAGTCATACTTTTATCAAAAAAATTAATTATATCTGCTATTACAGATAAATAACTACTTTTTAAGATTTCACTAACATTTGTCATTATATTATATTTAATTTCATCAATATCATAATAATCAGGCATATCTTTATTATCTAATATATAATCGTAATCATAATCTAATTCAATGTTAGAATTATTATTTACTATACTTATATTTTTTCTACGATATAAAATCATATAATTTGTTTTTTTATCTTTTAATCCTATATATTCAGAACTTTCTACAAATTCATCTAATGTTATATAATTTTCTTTCAAAGTTTCATAGTGTATTTTGCTTATTTTTAAATCAAAATCACATATTTCAAGCATTAATATACTATCTAATAATTTAAATCCTATATAAAAATTAGAAGAATCATGTTCATCAATATTTTTTTTAATATAAATATTATAATTCATAATAAAACCTCACTTAAAATAAAAATTGTTTTTAGAATATCACATCTTTACAAGATATTCAATTATTTAATTAAAATTTTCTTATATTCTTTAAAACTTTCTACTATTTCTGTATCTTTTATATTTAATTTATTCATTATAAAACTTATGTCTTGATTAGGATATTGATTAATTATATCTAACACTTTTAATACATTTTCAAAACTACATCCATTATTTTTAATAAATGGTACTGCTAAAAGTATTGCGATACAGTATTCTAAGTCAACCGTATATTTAAGTCTATTTTGTTTTTTAAACATCTTAAGTGTTATTTCTTTTAAAATACTAATATCTTCTAATCTGTCAGATAAATCTCCTAATTTATATTTTGATGCAAATGATAATTCTCCTAATATACTTGGAAATTCTGCATATTTTTCTGATATATTTTCTAAATGAAGTAGTTCGTGTAATAAAGTTACATTTTCTTTGCTATAAAGCATAATAATATTTTGTGTTCTTAATGGTAAACACGCATTTAAATCTGGATCACTAGTTTTAATAAAATAAACGTTACTAATAAGTGACAAATATTTTTTATATCCTATATAATCAATTAATAAATCAGTATTCTTACATTTTTTATATCCTACAAATATTGTTGTGTCTATATGACTTACTATTTCTTTCATAAACTCAAATTCACTTTCATTAAATTTTTGTTCTTCTTTAAAGTCTTGATATTTTAACCATTCTCTATATTTTTTTCTAAAATTTTTATCAACAATCATCTGTTTTGATATAATTAAATTTGCTAATAATCTTTTATTATATTTATTATCATTCAAATCTTTATGTATATCAAAAATATCATAAACAATATTTTCATCTTTAGTAAAATCACTTTTTCTGAAACAATCTCTCATGTATAAAAATAATTCTTCCATATAAATTCCCCTTTATGCATAAAAGATATATTAACATATTTTAGTATAAAGTCAAGAAAAAAACAAATTCAGTAATTTTGAATTTGTTTGTATTTCAAATGGTAGCGGCGGAGAGGGTCGAACTCCCGACCTACCGGGTATGAACCGGTCGCTCTAGCCAACTGAGCTACACCGCCATCGATAAGAACAAATTAATTATAACAAATATAACTTGTTCTTGCAAGCATTTTTATTCTTCATTATCTTTTTTTATTTCAATAACTTCTTTTCCTTTATAATTACCACATTCTGTACATGCTCTATGAGGTTTGATAACTGCACCACATTTTGTACAAGTTGTCATTCCTGGTAATTCTTTCTTTAAATGAGTACGACGCATTCTCTTTTTAGTTTTACTTGTTCTTCTAAATGGAACTGCCATAATATCACTCCTTCCTTATTATTCACTTATTAATTCCCATCCATCCCCAGATGTGTTGGAAGGTTTTATATCTTTAGACACAACACGAATGGGAATTTCCAATACAATATTCTCCCATAAAACTGGAGATATTTCAAGTGTATTTTTATTATTTTTGTAAATTTCTTCAAATTTTCCTATATTTTCTTCAATACTAGTATCAAAATCATATGGTACATCAACTAATGAAACAGCGCAAGGTAAAATCATTCTACCAGTAATTTTTAATTCAAAATTAATATTATCTTCATAATCTACGTTGATTAATCCAGAAACGTGTAAATTTTCCAGTTTTCTAATATCAGTATTCTTATAATAAGATTCATCAATATTAAAATCACTATCAACTTCTATTTTACCAAATCTATTTAAATAATTTAAATCTATTTTCATTACATCATTTTATTCATTTGTTGCATTAATTGTTTTACTTGTTTTTGACTCGGTTTTCTACCCATACCACTCATCAAAGTTTCAATCATTTTCTCATTTATAGGTGGATTCTTTTTAAAATATTTTTGCATATAATTCTTTGCTATAAAAAAACCTGCTAACCCACCTATTATTAATCCTACAAGTACCAATAATATATCATGTAACATAATATCCCTCCTCTTTTAAATTATACTAGATATAACGTATTTTTACAAGAAGTTTATTTCAATTTATCTTTAACAATGGCAAACTTATTTTTATTAAAATAATTATAATATTCGTTTATAAAATCACATACAAATAATTCTGTTAAATCTTTTAAATTATATAAAAAAACATTATCTAATTCATTACTTTTTATTCTAATATGACTTTTATATATGATCATTTTACTCTCTTCTCCACTAAAATAATTATGATACATATGCGTATTTTTAAATTTAGTATATAATTCGTCATTTTTTAGTCTATCATAAATATATTTATTAAAAAAATCTATATTGATTGGCAAACATATTTCATTGAATAAATCAAACGCAGCCATTACATTTTTTTCTTTATAACCATAAATACTTTTAAATAGTGCATATAGATTACTAGGATTATTTATACCAATTAAACTATAATTTTTATTAATTTTAAATATATAAAAAGTTTTCAATATAATCACCTAAATAACTATATCAAAAACTTATTATTTATTTTGTCGAAGCTTGTTTTTAAGACATTATTAATATATTTTTAAAATTACAAATCACTAGATTAATCAATTAAATTATACACAAACTAAAAAGAACAAATCATTGTTCTTCTACTCAAATTAATTATTATTAAATATTATTAGTTCATGTTGACTACGAGTTACTGCAACATAATACAAATACTTATCTTTATCAAAATTATTTATTATTATTACAGAATCAAATTCTAATCCTTTAGATGCATAAGCTGGTATAATTAAGAAATTTTTATTAAATTTATCAGTATCAATATCAACTATATTAATATCACTTATATTACTTTTAATATTATCATATATGATTTGTGCTTCTTCTATACTTTTTGTAATTAGTGCTACACTATTATATTTACTTCTTAAATCATTAATTTTATCTGTTAATAACTTATAATCTACTTTATCATACACTTTAACAGGTATATTATTATTTCTTCTAACCGCACTAAAATATTTTAAACCTAATATTTTATTAGAATATTCTATAATTTCTGGACTAGATCTGTATGTTTTATTCAATTCAACATATTTACTAACTCCATCAAATACATTTTCTAACATATTTAAATTGTTATATTTATAAAAAGGATTAATAGTTTGATTAACATCACCTAATATAGTAAAATCAGTATTTCTAAATAATAATTTAATTATTTTATATTGTAATAATGTATAATCTTGTGCTTCGTCAATTACAACTAACTTAGTACTAACTCTATAAGGTATATTTGAAAGTAAAAATTTAAGATATATAAATAAAGTTGAATCTTCATAATTTAATACTTTTTTATTTAAATTTTTTATATTTTCATTTCTATTAAAATATCCTTTATAATTATTTAAAAACTCTTGACTATCAAAAAAACTTTTATAAATATCTTTCATTTTTATTGTTATATTTATATTTTTTAACAATAATGCTTTTAATCTTACTTTATCTTGTTTTTTGCCATCATAATATCTATTATTTATCTTTTCTGCTATATAATCAAATTTATCAAATAAATTAAATTTATTATATCTATTATGTAATAAATCATTTAATTCTTCTTTATCTATCACTTGTTCTTTATAAGTTATATTATTTATAAACCTAGTTAAATTAGTAATTGTTTTTGCATAATTCTCTAAAATAGGTATTATTTCATCACTAAGTTTATATTTTATTAAATCATTATTTTGATATTCATTTTTATAATATCTTGCTAAAAATTCACTATATGATTCTACTCTATAATATTCTTTTATATATGTTGATGCAAATTCATGAAATGTTGTTATCAAAGTATTATCTTCTCCAAGTTCAGGAAGTACATTACCAATATACTCTTTAAATATATTATTAGGCGAAAATATTAGTACGTTGTTACTATTTAAATATTCTAATTTATATAACAAATATGCTATTCTATGAAGTGCAACACTAGTCTTACCACTACCAGCAATACCTTGAACAATCAAGTTATTTGTTTTATCATCTCTTATAACTACATTTTGTTCTTGTTGTATAGTATTAACAATATTTTTCATATGTTCACTAGAATTTTCTTTTAATACCTTTTGAAGTACATCATCATCAATATTAATAGTTGTATCAAAAACATTATCTAGCTTACCATCACTTATTTGATATTGTCTTTTTAAAATTATTTCCCCGTCTATTTTTCCATCTGGAGAGTTGTAACTAGCAACACCTACTCCATAATCATAAAACATAGAACATATTGGACTACGCCAATCATACACGTAATAATTTAAATCTTCTTCTACATTAGTTATTCCAATATATATTTTATCTAGAATATTATTAGTTTTAAAATCTATTCTAGCAAAATAAGGTTTATTTTGAATAGAATATAATTTTTTAAATTTTTTCGCTTTCTGTTCTAGAAAAAATACTTCTAAATCATTACTGCTTCTTAATGTTTTCATTTCAGCAGGATCAAGTTCTGCCTTATTATCCCACATCATCTTCTGAAACTCTCTTAATTTAGTTTCTTTGTCATAAAGATCTGCACTAAGTATTGATATTTGTTTTCTAACAATACTTATAGTACTTTCAAGTTTTTGTTTTTCAAGTAAAAGATCATTTTTAGATATACTCATTTTACCTCCATAAAATGTCTTTAAAAAACTAAGCAAATTAATAATAACATAATAATATAGTTAAAGGCAATACATTTTATGTTATTTATTAAAAATAGAAGAGTTTAATTTTCTTCTACATAAAAATTAGGTTTTATCAAAAGTTCTAATTTTTTTCCATTTGTTTTTAGATCGCTATCATCAATTTTTGTGGCAGCACTATATATATTTCCTCCACCATTCATTATATTCATTATTTTACTCACATCAATTTTTCCATTACTTCTTGCACTTATTGATATTAATTCCTTGTCAATTAAACCTACTGCAAATGCTGCATCAGTTTTAAATTTTAACAAATAATCTGCAACTTTTGCTAATTCTTCTTTTGTATAAATTACATCTTCATCAGCAATACATAATCCTATTTTATAAGTGATAAATTTAGCTTTATTTACTAGATTTTGTACTTTTCTATCACTACCAAAATCCATTTCAAAAAATTCATTTACTCTATTTATATCCGCACCATAACTCATTAATTTAGATCCTATTTCCAATGTTTTGCTACTACAATTTTGTGAATAGTATTTTGTATCTAAATATATTCCTGCTAAAAGATAATTAGCTAGATTCTTTGTAAATTTTATTTTATATATCATAAGCAAATCAGTAATTATTTCGCTCGTACTAGATACATCAGATAAAATATAATTATATTCAGTTTCTATTGGATATTTAGTTTGTGTATGATGATCTATAACAATTATATTTTTAAAATGTTGTAAATAATTAGAACATGGCAATAAATCTTTACTACTAACATCTAAGGTTATCAATAAATCCTGATTACTTTTTATTTTGTTGTATTCTTCATTATTTATATAGTTAATTATTGAATTAGTACTATTTATCATTTCTTTAACACCTTGTTGTATTACTTCTTTTTCATCACATAGTATATATACATCAGTATTAAATTTTTTTATTATTTCACTCATTGCAATACAAGAGGCTATTGAATCATAATCAGCGCCAATATGTCCAGATAATATAACTTGTTTTGATTTGCTAATTTTTTCTTCTAAAACTTTTTTTAAATCCAAAATATTTGTCATAAAATCACCCATGTATCACTATTATAATAGTTATTTTATTTTTGTCAATCAGTAAATTTTTCGAGTAATTTTATTTAATATTTAAATTTTTTATTTTTTTATATATTAGGAAAAAAGACTAAGATTATATAAGAGTCATAATAGTCATCTCAGTCTTTAAATATTATTTATTATTTCTTTCATTAATTGCAGCTTGTGCAGCAGCAAGTCTTGCAACTGGAACTCTAAATGGTGAACAAGATACATAATCAAGTCCTACATTATGATAGAATTCTATTGATTTAGGATCTCCACCAGTTTCTCCACATACACCTAAATGTATATCATTTCTAGTTGATTTACCTAATTTAACAGCTGTTTCAATTAATTTACCAACACCTTTTTGGTCAAGTGTTTTAAATGGATCTTCTTCATAAATTTTATTTTCATAATATGAAGGTAAGAATTTACCAGCGTCATCTCTTGAGAATCCAAATGTCATTTGAGTTAAATCGTTAGTACCAAATGAGAAGAATTCAGCTTCTTTAGCGATTTCATCTGCTGTTAAAGCAGCTCTTGGTATTTCAATCATTGTACCAACTTTATATTCTAATTCAATATTAGCATTCTTTATTTCCTCATCAGCAGTTTTAACAACTACATCTTTAACATATTTAAGTTCTTTAACTTCTCCAACTAATGGAATCATTATTTCAGGAACTACATTCCAATCGCTATGTTTTTTCTTTGTATTTATTGCAGCACGAATAACTGCTTTAGTTTGCATTTTTGCAATTTCTGGATAAGTAACTGCAAGTCTGCATCCACGATGTCCCATCATAGGGTTAAATTCATGAAGTGAAGCAATTATTTCTTTAATTCTTTCAACACTCTTACCTTGAGCTTTTGCTAATTTTTCAATGTCTGCTTCTTCTGTTGGAACGAATTCATGTAGAGGTGGATCTAAATATCTAATTACAACTGAATCACCTTCTAAAGCTTCATATAATGCTTCAAAATCACCTTGTTGGTATGGTAATATTTTATCTAATGCTATTTCTCTTTCTTCTACTGTATCAGCACAAATCATTTCTCTGAATGCTGCAATTCTATCTGCTTCAAAGAACATATGCTCTGTTCTACATAAACCAATACCTTCAGCACCTAATTCATGTGCCTTTTTTGCATCTCTAGGTGTATCTGCATTAGTTCTAACTTTAAGTCTTCTAAATTTATCAGCCCAATTCATAACCCTTTCAAATTCACCAACTATTTGAGCGTCAACAGTTTTAATAATACCATCATAGATATTTCCTGTAGTACCATCTATTGATATAAAATCACCTTCATGATATGTTTTACCAGCTAAAGTGAATTTCTTATTTTCTTCATCCATAGCAATATCACCACATCCTGATACGCAACAAGTACCCATACCACGTGCAACAACTGCTGCATGGCTTGTCATACCACCACGAACTGTTAAAATACCTTGACTAGCTTTCATACCAGTTATATCTTCTGGAGAAGTTTCAAGTCTTACTAATACAACTTTTTCTCCTCTTTCATTCCATACTACAGCATCTTCAGCAGTAAATACAATCTTACCACAAGCAGCTCCAGGTGAAGCTCCAAGTCCTTTTCCAACTGGTTTAGATTTCTTTAATTCTTCTGTATCAAATTGTGGATGAAGTAATGTATCTAAATTTCTTGGATCAATCATTGCAACAGCTTCTTCTTCAGTACGCATACCTTCATCAACTAAATCACATGCAATTTTTAAAGCAGCTTGTGCAGTTCTTTTACCATTTCTAGTTTGTAACATATAAAGTTTACCATGTTCAACAGTAAATTCCATATCTTGCATATCTCTATAATGACTTTCTAGAGTTTTACAAACTTCCTTAAATTCTTTAAAAGCTTCTGGGAATTTATTTTCCATTTCACTTATATGCATTGGAGTTCTAACACCTGCAACAACATCTTCACCTTGTGCATTAGTTAAGAATTCTCCAAATAAACCTTTTTCTCCAGTAGCTGGATCTCTTGTAAATGCAACACCAGTACCACAATCATCTCCCATATTACCAAATGCCATTGATTGTACGTTTACAGCAGTTCCCCATGAATAAGGAATATCATTATCTCTTCTATAAACATTAGCTCTTGGATTATCCCATGAACGGAATACAGCTTTAATAGCACCCATTAATTGTTCTTTTGGATCAGTTGGGAAATCACTACCAATTTTAGATTTATATTCTTCTTTAAATAAACGTGCTAACTCTTTTAAATCATCAGCATCAAGTTCAATATCTTGAGTAACACCTTTCTTTTCTTTCATTTCATCAATAAGTTGTTCAAAGTATTTTTTACCTACTTCCATAACAACATCTGAATACATTTGAATAAATCTTCTATAACAGTCCCATGCCCATCTAGGATTATTAGTTTTTTCTGCTATTGATTCTACAACTTCTTCATTTAAACCTAAATTTAAAATTGTATCCATCATACCTGGCATACTTGCTCTTGCACCACTTCTTACTGAAACTAATAATGGATTCTCTTTATCTCCAAATTTTTTACCAGTTTCATCTTCTAATTTTAGAATATATTCATTAATTTGTGCTTGAATATCTTCATTAATTTCTCTACCATCTTCATAGTACTTAGTACATGCTTCAGTAGTAACTGTAAAACCTTGAGGTACAGGTAAGCCAATACTTGTCATTTCTGCTAAGTTTGCACCTTTACCACCTAAAAGGTTTCTCATATCTTTATTTCCTTCTTTAAAGGAATATACATATTTTGTCATATCTCTTACCCTCCATTATTATCTGACTCATTTAGTATATCATAAAAAAAATATTGTAAACAATACTTTTTATACGTTTTTACAATATTTTACTTAATTTTATCTTCTATGATTTCTTTTATCTTATTTATATCAAAATTTTTACTTATAACTCTATCAAAACCTTTATAATTACTAAAATAATAATTGTTTTCATTATAAGTATGATTTATTTGTTCTTCATCTGTCATATTAGGAAATATTATAAAATTATAATTATTATCTGCTGTTACAACATCAATATTATATGTATTGTAATAACTATATTTATATAATCTCATAAATTTTTTATCTCCATGCGTTTTTTGTACTGCAAAAATATAATATTTCTTACCATCTTTTTCATATTCATATAACATTTCATACCAATCACCAATTTTTGAATCTGGTATAAAGTATCTATATTTACTACATTCATACTTACTATTACAACAATAACTTATATGATCTTGACATATATTATTTTTATAATCCTTCCATATATCATATTTAATATTAAAATATTCACTATTCTTTTCGGTTATTTGTTTAATAAAATCAGATGGTTTATCACTTAATGATTTTAATTCAGAATTTTGATAAAGTTTTCTTAAATTATTATATGTACTATAATTCTTTTCATATCTTGTTTTTTTACAATAAATTTCATATCTTTTATATGCTCTTTCTACTGCTTTCTCTGTTATTCCTGAAAAATATTTACCATCTTTTATTAATTCAAATTTGTCATATAAATCATATTCGTACCTTTGGTTACCGCCGGCATTATCACAGCAATTATAACAACTTCCTCTATCAAGAAAACTATATTTATTATAGGAATATAAGTATTTATCATCATATTTAAAATTATATAAAGATACATAATTAGCAATTTGGCTTCTTATTACTGTGTGTGTTCCATCTACTATATTTCCAACAAAAGTATAATAATAACCTGGCTTACCTGTATATCTTAAATTAATAAATATTAAATTATCTAAAAAGCCTAAAGTTTCTATTGAATTAAAATGTGTATAATCCGAATCAACCATATCATACTTATATAATAAATCTAACTCACCTTGTTTATTATTTTGTTTTTTATTTATACAATAATAGTTATAAATAATGTCCTTACCATTACCTGGTTGATAATTATATCCATCCATTTGACTTTTTACATTATCACAATAAGAATCTTTTATATAGAAATTAACATTATGTGTTGTTTTCTTATTATAGTATTTAAATTCTGTACCTTTTTTCTCTAAACTATCTAAAACATTATCACCAAAATAATTCGGATATATATTAATAATTACCTTTGGAGTTACTTTTACTTCAGTATCATACACATTTAATTCTTTTGTATATGTATTATTAGAATTTAAAACAAATTCTTCTTCATCTTCTTCATATTGATACTTTATATTCTTGAAATTATCTTTTTTTACTTTCTCAACACTTTCTACAAATGATAGATTATATTGAACTTCGTATATGTTATTTAATAACTTATCATTTATTTCATTACCACTATTATCTGTTACTTTAAAATTAAAATCATCAGCTGTATATTTAGGTAATATTACGACAGGCAATTTTGCCTTTTTAGTAACAGAATAGGTTTTACCTATATTATCTGTTTCTTCAATCGAGTAATTAAAATATACATATTGTTGTTCATTTGATTTTTCATAATCTATTTTAGATGAATCACATTTAGTAAATGCAAAACTTTCATCTTTTAATATTTTTTCATTTATTATTTCTTTTTTATTACAATCAAATTCTTCTCCCTTTTGCAAATATATAGTATCAAATTCTTTTTTATTTTGATTTAATTTATTATATGGATAATAATAATACCTCATACCATTTTCAAAATCATACGAAACTAATATTTTAGATGAATCTTTAAAAGAACCATCTTCTATATCTTTATCTATTAAATCTTTCATTTCAGAATAATATTCTTTACTTAACAACCCATCATTTATTAAATCATCTATCTTTATCACAGTATAACCATTTTCATCAATTAAATCATCTTCATTAATAATATTTTTATCATAATAAACAGCAGCATTAGTTATTACATCATTAACAAATTTTGCTTTCTTTTTTTCATTTTCATTATTATGTCTTATAGAAATTATTGATATTGTTGCTACCAAAGAAATTAACACAATACATATTATTATTTCAATTAAAGTAAACCCTTTTCTATTTCTTTTCATAATTAAGTCACTTTCTAATATTTTCTATATTACTTTTTTTAAAATCAATTTCTTTATCAATTATTTTATCTTTTAAAGTTTCTAATTCTTTTCTATCCATTAAATTCAATACTTTATCTGTATTTCCTTTTTCTACTTCTTTTTTTATTTCTAATATTTCATCCATTTCTAATTTTCCATCTTTAAAATTTGTCATAATTAATTCTCCTTACTCTTAAAGTATATATTATAATAATAATTTTTACAATTATTTTCTTGGATTTGTATGTAAATAAACCCTTTTTAATTCTTCATTAGATACATGAGTATATATACTAGTAGTTGACAAAGAAACGTGTCCTAATAGTTCCTGCACACTTTTTAAATCACATCCTTCATTAAGAAGCATTGTAGCAAACGAATGTCTAAAAGTATGGGGTGTAATTTTTAAATCACTACTACTTTTTAACAATATTTTATCTATTATATCTCGTATACCTCTAGTACTTAATTGATTACCTAAATGATTTATAAACAAATAATTATTATCTTTTTTCCCTAATATTTCTTTTCTAACAGATAAATACTCTCTTATACTATCAATCGCATAACTTCCTAAATAAACTATTCTTTCTTTATTTCCTTTACCTAAAACTTTAATTTCTTTATTTTCTAAATCAATATCATCTAATTTTATATTTATAAGTTCATTACATCTACATCCAGTACATAATAGCACTTCAAATATACATCTATTACGTTTACCTAAATTATTATTTGTATCTATACTGTTTATTAACTCTTCATATTCATTATATTTAAAATAATTAGGTAATTTTTTTTCTTTTTTCATACTATTTACCAACTTAAAAGGATTATTGTTAATCTTTTCTTTTTTTATTAAAAAATTATAATAGCTTCTTATACAACTTAAAGTTCTATTTATACTAGTTGATTTATGATCTGTTTTTAAATAACTTATAAAATTTAATACATCTTTATATTCTACATTATATAGTTTAATTTTCTTAGAATTTAAATACGTTTCATATTTATCAATATCTAATTCATAATTTAAAATCGTATTAGTACTATATTTTTTTATTTTAATTAGATAATTTAAAAAATCTTGTTTCATATTCTACCTCTAAAATTAATTATAAAATAAAAGACAAGTTTTATCAACTTATCATTTTATTGTCTCGTCTAAAGACAATTTTAACACTTTTTTAGATAATGATTTATAATAATCATTTCCATCTATTAATTCATAACTATCTACTATTTTATTTGCTAATATTTCTTCATTAATAGATTTATCACTTTCTTCAAAAAATTCTTCATTTTCATATTTGTTATAATCTAATTCATCATTCAAATTATCTTTCTTATAGTTATATTTTAAATAACTATGTTTTCTATCTAAATCAAATAAATCATCAACATACATCATATTTACTACAAAATCTCTTATAGTTGAATAATCTTCTACTATTTTATTTTGTCTTTTAAAATAAAATTCAGTTCTTATAAAATCAGTAAAATATTCTTCTAATCTACTTTTTTCGTCACTTGATAATGAATTATAATATTTTTCTTTTTTTGTAGAAGCATATTGACATAAATTTTTTATTTTATTTATCATACCACTTTTATTCTTATATTTTTTTAAATATATTTTTAATAAAATAAATAAATCTAATGGTTTATTTTTTAATTCTGCTAAGTTTTCTTTTACATAATTTATATTTAAATTAATTTTATTATTTTTATATAATATTATATCACCATTATATATAATCTTTTGTTTGTTTAAATTATATACATAAAGATTAATATTTTTTTCTGGAATTAGATTTTTATCATATAATTCATTTAACAATTCTTCCATATTATTAAAAGTAGTTGTAAATTCATCCAAAGATTTAATATTGCTTATATTATAATCTTTTAAATTAATTAAACTTATTTTCTCATCTTTAATATAACATAATGTATAATTTGCCATAAATACCCCCTATTAACAACTAAAGTATATCAAAATAATATAATTTTGTCAAAAAATTCCATTTGACATCGCAAACATTTGTTTTATAATTATATTGGGTGATCTATATGGATGATTTAAAATTAGTTAGAAATATAATATGTATTGATCTAAAAAGTTTTTTCGCTTCATGTGAATGTGTAGAAAGAAAGTTAGATCCTTTTATTACTCCACTTGTGGTAGCAGAGCCTAATAGAGATGGCGCAATAACTTTAGCAGTTACTCCATATATGAAAAGTCTTGGAGTTAAATCACGTGGCAGAATATATGAAATATCAAAAAAAATAGATTATACGGTTGTACGTCCTAGAATGAGTTTATATATAAAGAAAAGTAAAGAAGTAGTAAATATTTACTTAGATTATGTATCTATTGATGATTTACATATCTATTCTATTGATGAATGTTTTTTAGATGTTACTAATTATTTAAAAATGTATAATAAAACAACTAAAGAATTAGCACTTGATATAATGAAAAGTATTTATAATAAAACTGGCTTATACGCAACAGCAGGTATTGGCCCAAATATGTTACTAGCAAAAATTGCAATGGATACTGAAGCTAAAAAAAATAAAGACTTTATAGCAGAATGGACATATGACGACGTTGAAAAAAAGCTATGGAATATTTGTCCTCTATCTAATATGTGGGGAATTGGTTCAAGAATGGAAAAAAAATTAAATGATTTAGGTATTAAAAAAATTGGCGATTTAGCACATTATGATAAATTAAAATTAAAAGAAAAATTTGGAATTATAGGTGAAGAATTATGGTATCATGCTAATGGAATTGATCAAAGTAAAATATCAGACTTTAAAAAAGAAGCTAAAGAAAAAAGTATATCAAATAGTCAAGTTTTATATAAAGATTATTATAATAATGAAGTTTTATTGATAATTAAAGAAGTTTTAAGTTTACTTCTAAAAAGATTACGAAAAGAAAATTTTTTAGCTGGTGGAATTACATTATATATAAGTTATTCAAAAGATATACATAATGGTTTCAATGTTTCTAAAAGAATTGATAATACTACAAATGACGAAGAAGTTTTATATAAAATTCTAGTTAATATATTTAATTCATATTATGAAAAAGATTTACCTGTAAGAAAAATTGGAATAAGTTTATCGCGATTAGAAAAAAATAATGGTATCCAACTAAGCTTATTTGAAAGCGTCAATAAATATAATGAAAAAGTCAATTTAAATAATACGATAGACAATTTAAATGATAAATTTGGCAATAATAGTGTTCTTAAAGCCACCAGTTTATTATCTACTTCTACTATAAAATCTAGAAATACAAAAATAGGTGGTCACAATGCTAGATAGAGGTTATAAAAAATGGGCTCCCTTCAATTCTGTTATAAGTGATAAAGAAGTATTAAACGAATTAAGTATTAAAAGAAACAAAATAATTAAACCTACTCTATCAGAAGATCAAATAGAATTTTTAAACGAGAGAATATTCGAAGCATTTACTAATCACTTAAAAGTATATTTATATATTTATAATAATTATAATATTATTAAATTAATTGGATACATAAATAACATAAATATTAATAAAAAATACATTACATTTAACAAAAGTCATATATATTTTAATCAAATTTTAAAAATTAATAATTTTTTTTAAAAAAGTAATTGACAACAGATAAATTATATTGTAAAATTAATTTATCGTTTGTGGGGAATTAGCTCAGTTGGCTAGAGCATCACGCTTGCACCGTGGGGGTCAAGGGTTCGAGTCCCTTATTCTCCACCATTTATGATTATAAAAGTCCATTAAAAGACTTTTTTTATTTTATAAAAAATATTAAATAAAAAAACAATAAATTTTTATATTATTTATTGCTTTTCAACGAATTTAATTTATTTAATAAATCTTCTTTGTTTATTGCTGTTGTTTCTGTTTTCACTTCTTCTTTTTTATTATCTAATGCTGTTTTCAAATCATCCAATGTATTTTTATTTTCTTCTTTTATTTCTTTTTTATCTTCTGGTTCAGTTACTTCTTCCACACTTTCATTTTTTTCTTGTATAGATGATCCAGTTAATTCTTCCTTTACATCTTTATCTAAATTTATTTTATCCATAACTTCATCAAGTTTCATTGTATTATCATTTACATAAACTGAACTAAATTGTTCATTTTTTTCATATGTTTTTTTCATAATATCATTTACAAAATCATCAACATCTGGTATTTCTTTTTTTAATTCTGCAGTTTCTTCTTCATTTAAACTAACAGGCTCTTCTTTTTTTTCAATTGGTTTTTCAACATTTTCTAAAGCTTTTCCAATGTTTTCTTCTTTAGATAATACAGGTTCATCTGCTTTAACATCTGATAATGGAATTATTGTAGTTTTCTCAAAAATATCATCTGATAATACCTTATCTTCAGTTTTTTTCTCTTCTATTTGTGTATGTTCATCATTATTTAATATAGGTTCTGCCTTTTCTTTTATATCACTTTCAACAATTGTATCTTTTATTTCTTCCTCTACCTTACTATCATCTTTATTATTATTATCATCTTTATTATTTTCTGTTTCATCAATTATTTTAACATTTTTATCATCATTTGTCTTTCTTAAACTAAATATTAATAATACTATAAAAATAAATAATAATACTGCTCCAACAATATATATAGTTGTCATAGCTTTATCATCACTATATATTTTATCCATAAAATTTAACATTATATTCATCTCTAGCCACTCCTTAGTATATTTAAATTATAATACAATATTAATAACTAATCAATATAATTTTTTAAAAAATGTAAATAAAAAGTGAAATTGTTATTTCACTCCTTAATTAATTTAAAGCATCTTTTAATTTGCTACCAGCCTTAAATGAAGCAACCATTTTTGCTGGAATATGTAAAGGTTCTTTAGTTAATGGATTAATTCCATCTCTAGCTTCTCTTTTTTTAGCACTGAAAGTACCAAATCCTACTAAAGCTACTTTTCCTTCATCTTTTAATCCTTTTTCAATTCCTGCTAATGTAGCATCTAATGCACGAGTAGCATCTGCTTTTGTTAATCCAGCTGTTTCAGCTATGAATTCTACTAATTCTGTTTTTGACATTTTAATTCCTCCCATTTCATATTTATGTCTCTTAGGGCTTTACCCTACATATAAAGGTTATCAAATAATTTTATTCTTTGCAATAGATTTCTGTTATTTTTTGTAAATTATCTTATTTTTTTTCATTTATTAAAGTTTTTATATATTCAGTTATTTCTTTATCTTGAGAATTAATAAAAAAATAATCTAAGAATTTTTTTCTATTAATTGTTTCATAAAGAAAATTTTGATCTATATTTTTTAATATGTCTACCATTTTAGAATGTGTAACTTCTTTTATTTTAAATAATACTTCTCTATTCTTTTTTTCACTTTCACTTCTTTCTTTTGGATACCCTTTTCCAAATTCATTAGCAAATAATTTTTCAAAAATATAATCTAGTTGTATTTCACTACCCCAACCAAATTTTTTAGCATATGGAATACTTACAGCATTACCTGCATTTATTTGACTAAATAAATAAGCATCAAGTGGAGTTTCAATCAATCCACACGTAATATTAGGAAATGCATTTAAGCTCATCATAGCTCCTTCCCCAGTTCCACATCCTGATACAATAAAATCAACGCATCTTGTGTTAATTAATATTGCACCTAATAACCCTACTTGTACGTAAGTAAGATCATTATCTCCTTTTTCCATTCCAAAATTAATAATTTCATTATTTGTACTTCTCTTTAAACTTTCATAAATTAAATTATTTTTCAAATGTTGACTATTTTCATTTATTAAAGCAATTTTCATAATATCCCTCCATATTTATTATAACAGTTTTATTATTTAATTAAAATCATATATTTTATTATGAAAAATAAATTTGTTAAATCAACATTAATTTTAATTATAGGTGCTTTATTGACTAAAATATTAGGCTTTATTATAAAAATTATATTTACTAGAACTGTTACCAGTGATGCAATAAACTTATACAGTATTATTATGCCTACATACTCATTACTTATAACATTAGCACAATTAGGTTTACCTCTTGCCATAAGTAATATTATTGCAAAATCTAAAAATTCAAGCAAAAAAATATTATTTTCTATAATACCTACTTCACTAATAATAAATATTTTTTTAATAACATTAATATTTATATTAGCTCCCTTTATATCTAATAATTTATTGAATAACAAAGAAACATACTATCCCATTATATCTATTGCTTTTATATTACCTTTTATTTCTTTATCTAGTATAATTAGAGGATATTTTTTCGGAAAGCAAAGAATGCTTCCGCATACTTTATCTAATATAATTGAACAAATATTTAGACTATTATTAACTCTATTATTATTACCAAAAATTTTAAAATATGGTACTGTTTTAACTGTTTCTCTATATATACTTCTAAATATATTATCTGAAATTATATCTATTATAGTATTCTTATTATTTGCACCTAAAAATTTTTCTATAAAAAAAGATGATTTAAAACCTGATATTAGCATAATAAAAGATGTATTTTCAATTGCATTACCAACAACTTCAAGTAGAATAATAGGTAATATAGGATATTTTTTTGAGCCTATAATTTTAACATTTACACTATCATTAAGTGGATATTCTAATAGTTATATTTTAAATGAATATGGCATCTATAATGCTTATGTACTTCCTCTTTTAACAATTCCATCTTTCTTTATACTAGCACTAAATACTTCATTAGTACCAGAAATATCTAAAAATAGAAATAATATAAATATTATAAAAAGAAGATTAAAACAATCTATTATATTTTCTTTACTAATAGGCTTGATTTCTAATACTTTTGTATATATATTTACATGTGATATATTAAAAATTATATTTAATACAGATAAGGGAATACTTTATATTAGATTTTTAGCACCATTCTTTGTATTTTTATATTTAGAAGGTCCATTATCGAGTACATTACAAGCTTTAAATTATGCTAAATACACTATGAATGTTACAATAATTACTACATTAATTAAATTAATAACATTATTTATATTCAGTTTATTACATATTGGAATTTATGGATTATTAATATCAGAGATTATAAATATATTTTTAGTTATATACTTTAATACTATTAAAATTAAAAAAATACTTAAAGAATAAAAAATAGAACCATCAAGATTCTATTCTTTATTCTAAAACTTTTAAAATATTAGTTACCATATCTATATTATTTATAGTATCATTTACTTTATTAGTTGTAACTTCCCTATTATATTTTTTATAAGAATTTATGAATAATTCATAATTTTTCTTATCTCTATTCAAATATTTATACCAATAGCTATGAGTTCTTAAATAATCATAGTGTTTTTTATCTTGTTTTATTTTATACATAACATCAAGTTCCATATTAGTCTCCAAAAAATTTAGTTATTGGACGTGGTGTTTTACTAACTATATTTGGTGCACTTTTATTAGTTAATTCTTGTATTAAACTAACTGCTTTTTGGGCATTGTTAATATGTTTTTGAACATTATCCATATTAATATTTTTAAATAAATTAGTAAGTTCACCAATCGAATCACTATCATTATTAAAATATTTATCCCAAGCATTTTTATCTTCACCATATATGTCATATATTTCAAAGAAATCTTGCCATGTACTTTCTTTATTTTTAACATATTTAATTAGTTCAGGATGTTGTGAAACAAATGATTTAAAACTTTCTTTTTTATCCATAAAACCACCTATTAAAATATATTTGAATTATTTAATTTTATGAATATTATATTTTTTTTAATAATTCTATTTTAGTTTTATGATCTATATCTAAACCATATCTTACTCTATCACTCATATCCATTTGTTCATTAAATTTATTATATAAATTTTGATATTTATTTCTCATAAATAATTTATTAAATGTTTCTTCAATACTTCCATTATAATTATTTTTATATCCAATTATATTACATAAATTGTATAAATCTTCAAATTGTAATACACACTCTGTATCATTCAATTCTTTAGCTACTGTATTAATTAATTCAAAAGCTTCTATATTTGCATTTCTTTCTAATAAATAATAAAATTGATTTTTTGAATATATTAAATGCCTTATAAATTTTAATGTATCAGTAATAGGACGTGGTATAATACTATCACTTTTAGTAACTATTTTTATTAATTCCTTATATGATAAAGCTACTATCTTAGGAGAATTTATTTTTCCCTCACTTATTAAATGTTGGTATAAATGTGCTATTTCATGTAATAAAGCAAACATTATTAAATAAGCTTTTAAAGAATCTAAATCTCTTACTTTATAATCAATTAATTCCCTTTCAATTACCTTTTCTAATTTATATAAAGAAATATTAATATTTTTATATTTAGTATTATATATAGCTGCTTTTATACCATTATACTTTACTGTATAACTTGCAGTTTTTTCATTATTTATAGTAGGAATTAAAAAATTTATAATTTCTTTTATTAAATTTTCATCAATACTATATTCTTTTAAATAACAAATATATCTTTTTAAAGATTCTAAATTATTCTTATTTTCTAATATTATTGACATTATTCACCTTTTTCCTAATCATATTTTTCTTTTTCCCACCTAGCATAAATTCCACAAGGTAAGATAATATCTTCATCTATTGTTTTTATACCTAATTCATCACTTGAAATAAAACCTTTATATTTATTACTAATATTTAATCTTAAAATATTTTCTAATACTGTCATTGATAAACCTGTTGTATATGAATTTATTAAGAATAATATTGGATCATCTGATAATAATTTTGAACATTTTTCTACTAAATTAAAAAGATCATTTTCAATATTCCATATTTCTTTATTGGCTCCTCTACCAAATGATGGAGGATCCATTAAAATAATATCATATTTATTTCCACGTCTAATCTCTCTATCCACAAATTTTACTACATCATCTACAATAAATCTTATCGGTTTATCTTCTAAATTATTTGATATAACATTTTCTTTTGCCCAATCGATCATTCCACGCGATGAATCTACGTGCACAACACTAGCGCCAGATTTTAATGCCGCAATACTTGCACCACCCGTATAAGCAAATAAATTTAATACTTTAACATTTTTTTTATTTGAAATCTTTTGCCTTAATAATTCCCAATTATGTGCTTGTTCTGGAAATAGTCCAGTATGCTTAAATCCCATTAATTTTAAATTAAAAGTTAAGTCATTATAATGAATTTGAAACTTCTCAGGCATATTTTTATTGAAAATTTGCCATTCTCCTCCACCTTTATTACTTCTAATATATTTTGCATCAATAGAACCCCAAAACTCATTCTTTTTTTTTGTCCATATAATTTGTGGATCTGGTCTCAATAATTTTATTCCATTCCAATTTTCTAATTTCATTCCATCTTTAGTATCTAATATTTCATATTCAGGAAAATTTATTGTTTTCATTTAATCACCATTTCAATTATAAAATATATATTTATAAAAATAAATACTATTTTTTTAAAATTTTCTTATCATCTTTTCTATATCTATAACAAGCTTCGTTCACTACACTAATATCAACACCAACTAAATCTGCAATTTCTTTATTTGTATATTCTCTATCTACATTATTTCCAAATTTCAAAGATAGTATTTGTTTTATTTGAATAGGACATTTTTTTTCATTTATATTTTGATCAAGTGCTAAGTTATTTAATTTTAATAATCTATCATTTATTACTGTTCTCAATATATCAGACATTTTTAATTTCAAATTATTATATAATTCATACATATAAATTGGAATATGTTGATTTGTCGGTTTTGCTAAATCATCTCCAAAAATTTTATGCAACAAAATTATTTCATTTTTATTTAACTTTGTTAACATCGTATCTACATCATTGATGGTACATTTTGGAAAAAACTTATCCATAAGGTAACTATAAATGCTTTCTGTTATGACTTTTGTAGATTCTTCATTATCACTTTGCATTGTTTCTTTATCATTTACAAGTTGAAATACCTTATTACCTAAATTCGAGTTTCTTAATTTTCTTAAAGCTTTTAATTCAATTTGTCTAACTCTTTCTCTAGTCACCCCACCAATATAAGTTGAAGTTTTTTCTAATGTTTTGTATTCACCATCTAGTAAACCATATCTCATAAATAATACTATTCTTTCTTTTTGACTTAAGTTTGATTTCATTAATCTTCTATGCAACTCTGTCTTCATATAATTATTATTTACATCATCAAAAATATCTGTTTTATTTTCAATTAAATCTCCAAATTCAGTTTCGTCTTCATCACTTATTTTTTTATTTAAGCTCAATATACTAGTAGAATATTTTAATGCATTTTCAACTAATTCTATCGACATATCCAATTCTTTTGCAATCATATCATTAGTTGGTTTCTCACCAGTTTCTTTTAAATAATTATCAATAAAATTAAATATTTTTGTTTGACTTTCATATAAATTAGCTGGTTTTCTAATAATGCTTTTATTCTTTCTAATATATTTTGTAATATATGCTCTAATATAATAATAACAATAAGTACTAAATTTAAATCCAAGATTTGGTTCATATTTTTCTATTGCTTTCATAAATCCTATACAACCTTCTTGAAATAAATCTTCATTATCTATATCTTCATATTTGTATCTGTTTGCAATTTTTCTAACTAAATTTTTATTGTTATTTAGAAATGTCTCCAATAATTCTTTATCCCCATTTTTTATTTTGTTTATTATTTCTTTTTCATCCATATTTTCTCCCCCTTAAAAAACAAAATATATTTTATAACAAAAGCATAAAAAAAGCAAGTTTTAATATACTTACTATTTTTTAGGACAAATTTTCTTTACACCACCCATATAAGGTTGTAAAGATTGTGGTATGTTAATTGTTCCATCAGCATTATAATTGTTTTCTAAAAGTGCAATTAAAGCTCTGGTTGATGCTAAAACAGTATTGTTCAAAGTATGTAAATAATAATTTCCTTTTTCACTTTTTACACGTATTCCTAACCTTCTAGCTTGAGCATCTGTTAAATTCGAACAACTTCCCACTTCAAAATATTTTTGTTGTCTAGGACTCCAAGCTTCTATATCACATGATTTATATTTCAAATCCGCTAAATCTCCACTACAACATTCAAGTTGTCTAACTGGAATATCTAAACTTCTAAATAATTCAACAGTATATTGCCACATTTTTTCGTACCAAACTTTACTATCCTCTGGTTCACATAAAACTATCATCTCTTGTTTTTCAAATTGGTGTACTCTATATATTCCACGTTCTTCTATTCCATGAGCTCCTACTTCTTTTCTAAAACATGGGCTATATGATGTCATTGTAATTGGTAATGATTCTTTCTTTAAAATTTGATCTTTAAATTTACCTATCATAGAATGTTCACTTGTTCCAATTAAATATAAGTCTTCTCCTTCAATTTTATACATCATTGCATCCATTTCTGAAAATGACATAACTCCAGTTACAACATCACTTCTAATCATAAAAGGTGGAATACAATAAATAAATCCTTTATCTATCATAAAATCTCTCGCATAACTTAACATTGCACTTGAAAGTCTTGCAGCATCTCCCATTAAATAATAAAATCCATTACCACTCGTTCTACCACTTGCATCTTTGTCTAAACCATTGATACTTTCTAAAATATCTGCATGATATGGTATTTCATATTCTGGAACAATTGGTTCTCCAAATTTCTTTAATTCAACATTTTCACTATCATCTTTTCCTATCGGTACATCTTCTGCAATTATATTTGGAATCAACATCATTTTTTCTTTTATTATTTTAGATAATTCCTCTTCTCTTTTTGTGAGTTCGTCAATTTCATTATTCATATCAGATACTTTAACTTTTATACTATTTGCTTCATCAATTTTTTTCTCTCTCATTAAACTGCCAATTTCACTACTTAATTTATTTTTTTCTGCCCTTTTCTCGTCCATATTTAATTTAACATTTCTATATTCAACATCTAAATCAAATATTTCATCAACTAACATTAATTTTTCATTCTGAAATTTCTTTTTAATATTTTCCTTTACTAATTCTTTATTTTCTCTAATTAATTTAATATCTATCATATTATCACCTTTCTTAATTTTATTTTATATAAAAAAAAGATAGTACAAGGAGCGTTAACACGCGGTACCATCCTTTATTTAACTTAATTAATATAACGGCTATTAACCGGCGACTATTAATCGCTCTATTAGGTAGATTAAATAATTCCCATTATCGATTTTCACCAACCATCGACTCTCTTAAAATAAGATATTATTATTGTCCCAAATAATCAATTTATAATATTATTATACTAAAAACTAAAACATTGTCAACCATTTATCAAAATATTAAAGCATTGTAACTATCTTTTCAGATAATTTTGTTATTTTTAGTATTCTTTGAATTGGAAATCCTTCTTTTTTTAATTCTTTTGCTAAAGATAACTTTTCTTTATGTAAGGCTTGTTCTTTTGTTTCAAGTTCTTGCTCCTTAACTTCTAGATTTTGCTCCTTAACTTCTAGATTTTGTTTTTTCATTTCAAGCTCTCTCTCATGCTCAAGCGCCATCTCCTGTTTTACTTTCTCAGTTTCTATATAATTATATGTTACTGGATCTCCTTCTCTAAAATCTAATCTTGACATATAGTCCATTATATTCTCCACTT
>CAKOHQ010000003.1 GCA_934085875.1 uncultured Bacilli bacterium
AAGGAGAAGTGGAAAATCAACATTACTTTTAATGTTTAGAGACTATTTATTAAAAAATGGTGTTAAAAAAGAAAATATAATACATATGAATTTTGAATCCACTTTATTTGACGATATAAAAGATTATAAAGATTTATACAAAGGATTAAGAAATATTGTTCTTGGTTTTAGAAATATAAATGAAGGACATCTTCTTGAAAATATAGTTTATTTAGAACTATTAAGGAGAGGGTATAAGGTAAATATAGGTAAAATTGGTGATTATGAAGTTGATTTTGTGGCAGAAAATCCTCATACGATAAAATATTATCAAGTAACACAAACACTTAAAGATGAAAATGCAAAAATTAGAGAGTTAAGAAGTTTAGAAAATATATCGGATAATTATGAGAAAATTATATTATCTATGGATAATACAATAAACAATGATTATAATGGCATAAAAGTTAAAAATATAATAAGTAGGCTACTTGAAAATGAGGATTAGATTTTTATATACAAAATAAAAACGAGAAAATAGTTTAATTACTTAGTTTCTCGTTTTATTAATTTAGCATGAACTACTAATTTATCACTATTATTATAACAAGTAGAAAGTGTTAAAATGTTATCACTTGTACTAACACTTGTATTAAAATTGTATTCACTTCTACTAATTAATTTATTTATAAATGTTTCATATTCATTATCACTATCAAAATTAATTTGTAAATAATCACTTGTAGTTGGTATTTTATAAACACTAAATATTTGCCATAAAGTTAATTCGTTTTCAGTACTTAATTTTATAACAAAATTATCTTTATTATCTAACCAACCATTATCAAGTATATTTTTTAAAGAACCAAACATAGTTTTATTAATTCTTCCATGTCCATATATAATAGTATTTTTATTATTTAATAAATTATTTCTATAATCTAAAAATAACCAACCACCACCATTAGATTTTTTATCTAAAGAATGATTTAAATAAAAGTCATTATCACTACCTTGAACGAAAGGATAATTAACATTAGTACCATTAACTCTTATCCAACCTTTAATATCATTATTTATTTTTTTTAAATTATCAAAATTAACATCTATCATATTCATCTTAATATAATCAAAATATGGGTCGCTTTTATCAATATTATCTTTTTGTTCTATTATTTCTATGTTATCATTATCTTTTGTTTCAAGAACTTCATCTTTTATATTATTTATGATTTTATTAGTTTTATTATTATCTATATTCCATTTAATTATTTTATATATTGAAAATATAAAACTTAAAATTAATATTATAACAATTATGATAAATAAAACATTTTTTTTCTTATTCTTCATATCTTATTCCTTTACTAATGGGTCAAAATTATCAATAGCATCCATTAATTTTTTATGTCTAATAATAAAATGTATTATAGGGTCTCCACTTTTTGTTAGATGTACATATTTATCTTTTAAAATACTTATATTTATATTATTAAATGCTTTATATTCATTACTAATAACTAAATAATTTTTATTTTTATAATTAATAGTACTATTATAATGTTCTAAATATTCTTCATAATTATATTTAATCTCTAAATCACAAAATATATTTTCTAATGATAAATATATTTTATTATTAAAATCTTTTTCATTAATTTTATAAATTATATCATTAATCTTATTAGTTTTTAAAATATTTATGGTATTTAATTCTTCATCTCTTTTATATTTTAATACTTTATCTATATCATTACTATTTACTTTATTTCTTTTTAATATTTTTAATAATAATTTATCTTTTATTGTAAATAATGGTAGAGTAGAATATATTCTTTTTCTATCACATTTAATATCTTTATCTTTTAACATAAATATATTAAATTTATCTATATTTTCTTTTCTATATATGTCCATTAAACTACTTGATTTTTTCAATAAAATATCACATTTTGTTTTATAATATTCTAATTCTTTATTGTTTGTAGAAATATAATACTTTCCTTTATTATGATTGCCAGTAATACATTCTCCAGTTAATATAACAGAACCTGATTTATAATTTATATGATTATAAATAGTGTTATTTATATTTTTAAAATAATATGGACTTACTTGACCTGTCATATAAAGAGGTATCCAACTTTCTAATCCTAACATCATTTCATTAAATGGCCTATCTAAATTATGTATTATGTTTAAATGTAATCCCTTTTTTAAAGATAGAGCAATACCAAACATCCATTTCTTACCAAATTCTATATCTTTAGCCATATCTTCCATTGGCATATCACTACACATAAATATATCTTCTTTACTTTTTGATAAAACAGTTGCTTTAAAGAAATCTAATTCACCTTTTTTCATTTCTTCTATACCGTAATAACTTTTAGTTTTAGCTTTATAAAATGGAATAGATGGAACTTTTAATTCATCAAATTTAATACTTTTAATAAAATCATTTAAGTCAAATTCATCTAATTTATTTAAGAAAGTATTAACTTCATTAGTTTCATTAACTTTATTTGTTAATAACCATATTCTTATGTTATCAAAATTAATTTCACTACCAATTAAATCTTTTAATATAAGATTATATTTTTCATTATTATATTTTTTTAATACAAAGTTTGTTAAAGAATCAATAAATTCTTCTTTATTAGATGGTATTCTAGTATTATTTCTTATTCTAGATAAATATGACGCATCATAATTTAAATATTTAGATAAAGTACTAGCATTAATATTAAATGTATTTATTAATATATTTAGATTATTAACTACTATATTAAAATCTATATTAGATATATTAGTTGCATTATAAAAATCATTTAATATATCTAATTCTGTATATTTATTATTTGAAAGTGTAGAAAGTGCTTTAGATAATTTTTTTATAGTATCATTATTTGGTATTCTAGTACCATTTTTATACCTACTTATAATAGATTCTGATAACTTAGATAAGTTAGATATATCTTTAGAAGTACAATTAATTAAATTGATATATTTATTAAATATTTCATTAAATTTCATATAATCATCCCCATCAATAAATATATCATACATGAAATTATTATTATTTGCAATTGTCAAATTGTCATTGACTATTTGTTAAATTATATTTAAAAAGATTATTCAATATAATATACTTATTTTAGTAGGAATAGTATATTTTATTTTTATAATATTATACTAATAGAGAAGTGGAGAGTGAATATATGGCATTAATAAAATGTCCAGAGTGTAAAAATAATATAAGTGATCAAGCAGATGTATGTCCTAAATGTGGATATGAAATAAATGGGAATAATAATAAAAGTAATGATAAATCTAAAACTAAAATAGATTATAAGTATTTATTAATAGGATTATTAATTATAGTAGTTGGATTTTATATGCTTAATAACAGGAGTAATAATACAACTACTGGTAATGATAATCCAACAAGTAATCCATCAACTGGTACTGGTACAACTACACCAGCAACAAATAATGGGTTTGTAGTTTATAATGATACTAACTTAGGAGTATCTTACGAAATACCAAGTACATATAAAACATTTGTAGATAGCAACAAACTAAGTTATGTAGGTAGTAATATTGATAATGAAGGTGCTTTAATTCCTTATGTGATATTAGGTTGGGATTCAACATACAAGAAAGCACCAGATTTCTTAAATGCTTTTACAAACGAATTAAAAAAAGCATATGGAAATGTTGAAATAACAATTGATATGTTATCTAACACAATTGGTAATTATTATGTATATGGAATACAATATCGATATAATTCAAGCGGACACATTGTTATTGATAATAGATATGCAATAGAATTAAATAATAAGATATTTATGATTGGTTCAAGAGAAGAAAATGTTAATACTGATACGATGAATAATGTTGTTAGAGTTATTATTGAAACATTAAAAGGAGGTAATTAATGTGGCTTTAATTAAATGCAAGGAATGTGGTGAGTCAATTTCATCTAGTGCTAAAACTTGTCCTCATTGTGGATTTAAAAATGAAGTAAGTATTTGTCCTGAATGTGGTAAAAAGGTAAAAAGTAGTGATGTGAATTGTCCTGATTGTGGTTATCCATTACAAAAAAAGACAGCTACTAATATAGTAAGTGAAAATTTAGATAAAATAACTGGTGCTAAATCAGAAAATTATGTAACTTTCAAAGATTTATTTAAAAATACTTTTAAGAAACATACTGATGAAGAATTAGATGAAGTGTTTGTTTGTGGTAGCAAAGAAACAACGCCAAGTGTATTAGATATAAATCCTAAAAATGCTAGTGCATGGGTATATTTTAAAATATTTATATTTTTCTTAATTGCATATATACCATGTCGTATTGGATTTATAAATTATGGTAATGATAATTTTTTACCAGGACTTATTATGTTAGGTGCATTTGCAATGCCAGTTGTAGTATTAATATTCTTTTTTGAAATAAATTTGTTTAGAAATATACCATTTTATAAAGTAATCAAATACTTTATACTGGGTGGTGCATTGAGTTTAATTGTTGCAATATTATTCTTTTCGTTAGAATTTAATACCGATATAAGAACTTATTCTGGTGCTTTAATGGTTGGTGTTATTGAGGAGACAGCCAAAGCAGCAATAGTTGCATTATTTATATTTAAAAGCAAAAATTGTAATTATATATTAAATGGTTTATTGATTGGCGCTGCTGTTGGTGCTGGTTTTGCCGCTTTCGAAACTGCTGGATATATTTTAAGAAATGGTATAAATAATGGTTTACAAACAATGCTATATGTAATTAAAATAAGAGGTTTCTTAGCTCCTGGTGGACATGTTGCATGGGCTGCAATAGAAGGTGCTGCATTAATGTTCGTAAAAGGTTTTGAGAAAATTGATAAAAAACATTTAAATGATAAAAGATTTTTACTTATATGTTTAATACCTGTAGTTTTACATGGTATATGGGATATGCCTCTTAACATACCTTATGCTGGTACTCAAATAGCAGTTAGTATAATAGCATGGTTAGTAATAATATATTTTATAAATTTAGGATTACAACAAATAGATCAGGCAAAAAAACAAAAAATAAAAGAGTAACAAAATAAATAATAAATATTTAATTTTGTAAAGGACCAAAACGGTTCTTTTTTACTCTTTATTTTTTGAATTAAATAAATAAAAAAAAATACTAGTAATAATTATAAAGTTAAATTATTATATTCAATATATTCACCATTACAATAGAAAAAAATCTTTTTATCAGATATATCTTCAGGAATTTCTATTGTGTTATCATATTCTACTTCAACTTCATGTGTTAATTGACGCGATACTAATCTTTTAAATCTTTCTAATTCATGTATATTTTTCATATTCTTTTTTGCACCTAAATATAATCTTTCTAAAGCAGCATCAATAGTATCTTTATTATATATTTTTAAATAACTCTTAGCAACTATTACATATAAAGTGTCTCCGTAATTAGCATTAAAATAATCTGGTATAGTAATTTTTGTATTCATGAAATCATTCCTTTACTAGCTAAAATATAACATAAATCAAAATAATTTTCAATTTCTAATAAAATATAGTTGACAATTAATAAACTTTAGCATATAATTATATTAACCTAGAGAGAATAATACAAATCTTAAATATTAATTGATTGATTTTTTAATTAATTAATACAGAAAGTAGTAATTTATATTTTCGTTAGATTTGTATTTGATTTTGGTTTTTAAAATCGATTATAGGGTTGGTATCAATTATTAATGTTATTATTGATTTTAAGAAAACTGTTTTATTTAGAAAATTTATTTATGTAAAGGATAAATAAAATCTTATCAAATCTAGGTATTGCAATTGTAATTGAGAAAGAAAACTCTATATGATGAGATGTTGTACTAAATACTGATAATATTTAGATGCTAGTAAGAGCTAGCTTTACAATTTTTCTTAAACTCAAATCAATAGTATTATCAGTGCTATTGATTTTTGTTTGCTACAAAATAAAATATATGATTAATTTATACTAGTTCAAAATATTTATAATACATAAAATATCCTAGAAAGGATAGTGTATTAAAATGTGCAATAATTTTAGATGCATAGATAAACAAGGTGGAATCTATAATGGAAATATGTCTATGCCAGGTATGGAATGTCCAGTTGTTTATGAATGTCCAATAGAAAGAGTATGTCATAGGGAGATACATCATCATGTTCCTCATGTATGTCCAATTAACACAAGAGTTATAAATCATCATATTTACACTCATACATATACTCCAGAGTATACTTGTTGTGAAGAAAATGAAAAATGTGATGTATACGAAGGACAATGTAATAATTTCTAAAAGTATCTTTAAGGTACTTTTTTCTTTATACTAAGAATATTAAAAATAATAAAAGAACTAATAAACGAATCTTTTAAATTTTACTATTTTGTGTTTTAGCAACTAAATTTATACAAAATGAAACTAAATTTATATTGTGCTACTAATAATATTAGGTATATAATTTCGTTAGAGGTGAAAAAAATATGAAGTTTCAGGATAAATTATCCAAAGTTCGTAAAGAAAGAAATTTAAGTCAGGAAGCATTGGCAGAAAAATTAGGAATGTCAAGACAAGCAATAAGCAAATGGGAAAGTGGTAGCAGTTATCCAGATATGGCTACAATTATACGAGTCACAAAAGTTTTAGATTGTAAATTAGAAGATTTGTTAGACGATGATACAATAGGAGTAAAAAAAGAATCTAATACAAATAATTTTAATACTATAATAAAAGATTTTTTAAATTTTATTACAAAATCCTATAATATGTTTTGGAGTATGAAGTTTAAAGATAAAATTAAATGTATAATTGAAATTCTTATAATAATATTCATTTGTTATTTTGCATCATATATATTTGGTATATTTTTAAAAAATACAATATTCAATATATTTAATATATTACCAAACAATATTTATAACTATTTACTAACTTTATTTAAAGTATTATATTCAATTTTAATGTTTGTAATTTCTTTTATCATAACAATACATTTATTTAAAATAAGATATTTAGATTATTATATAACTATTGAAGATAAGAATAGTATAAATAAGACTATTGAAGAAGATAAAACCGAAACAAAAAAGATATATAATGCTAATAAGAGAGAAAAAATAATAATAAGAGATCCAATACATAGTACTAATAAATTTGTAGAAATATTAATTAAATTAATAAAAACATTATTAAAAGTATTCACTACTTTTATACTATTATTCTTAATAATAACATTTATATTTATAACTTTTGCAACTACAATTTCTTTTGCTTGGATTAAATATGGAATTATATTCTTAGGAGCAATTATAGTAGGATTAGGTATATTAAATATAAATTATATATTGATAGAACTTATATATGAATTTATTTTTGATAGATCATATTATTTTAAAAGAATATTTATTATGTTTATAATAGGTTTAACATTAATTGGTATTGGTTTTGGAATATCATTTAACGAACTATCCAAATTTAATTTTAATTACACAAATAATTATGATAAAAATACAATACTTACTTTAGATTATAATGATAATATGATATTAGATGATTTAGATTATTATAAATATCATAATAAAGTAGTAATAGATAATAATCAGGATAAAATAATAATAGAAGTATTACATGATAATAATATTGAACCATGTGTAAGAAACTCAGACAATCATTATTTCATAGATTATAATAGTAAAAATACAAATGTAATAAAATATATATTAAAAGATATAAAAAATAAAAAAATAGATTTTAACGGATATTATAAATATGATATAAAATCAATAACAATATCACAAAAAAATTATGATAAATTAATAAATAATTATAATTATGAGTAAATAAATGTCAAATAAGTTGAAATGAAAAAAAATTTTTGTTAATATTAAATAGGTGGTAATAATGAGTTTAATTGTAGTAAAAAATGATGTACAAAAAAATATTATTTATAAATTTAAAGAGCCACAAATACTAGGTTAATTTTTTCGCCTAGTTTTTTCTGTTTTTTAGGAGGTATTTATGAAAAAACAAGTTGAAAATGAAAAATTAAGATTAATAGTTTTTGAAAGTGCAAAAGAGTTAGGAGAGAAAATAGATGAACATTTATTAGAAATGTATAATTTGGATAAAAATGAATATACATTTATAGTTCCGATAAAAGAAATTTTCTTTAATGATGGTCATGTTAAGGTTGAAATAAAGGAAACTGTAAGAGGAAAAGATTTATTTTTAATAACTGACATTGGTAATTACAGTTTAACCTATACTATGCATCAAATGGTAAATCATACAAGTCCTAATGATTTAATGCTAGAATTATTAGACGGAATAGGAGCATGTAATAGTCATGCAGATAAAATTAATATAATAATGTCTTTACTTTATGCTGGAAGACAACATAGAAGATGTAACAGAGAAAATTTAATGTGTGGTTATATGTTGCATTTGTTAGATTTAAATCAACACATAAAAAGCATAATAACTTTTGATGCACATGATGCTGGTGTTGAACATGCTATTTTTAATACGGAATTTGATAATTTTTTTCCAACAAATACAATATTAGAATATATGATAAATGATTTGAGTGTTGATGATTTAAGAAATATTGTTTTTGTCTCTCCAGATAATGGAGCTGCTGGAAGAAGAAATGTATATTTAAATTCATTTCAATCTGAAAACATTAATAGAGAAGCAGGTAGTTTTTATAAAAGAAGAGATTATAACAAAATTGTAAATGGAAAAAATCCTATTGTAAGTCATGATTACTGTGGGAACGACAATTTAAAAGGAAAAACAGCAATAGTAACAGATGATATGATTTCAAGCGGTGGCAGTATGTTTGATGTAATTGATGAATTAAAAAAACGTGGTATTGAAAAGATTTTTGTTGTAACTACATTTACTCTATACACAGAAGGAATAGAAAAATTCGATAAATATTATAACGAAAATTTATTATCTGGAGTATATACAACAAATTTATCTTATATTCCAAATGAATATAAAAATAAGGTATGGCTTCATGTTTGTGATTGCTCAAAGATGATTTCAAATGTAATATATAATATACATAATGATTTATCTATTTCTAATATTTTACATGATAAAGGTGAATCTATAAAAATATTAGAAAAAAAGTTTAAACAAGACAAATAATGTAAAGTACTAGTGTAAACTAATCTTAAATATATTGAAAAGTAAAGTGTAAAGTTATATATTTATAGTAGCAAGAATAATATATTGCTACAAAGGGTTGGATTAGTGAGCACTAATTCGTCAAGAATAACAGTTTATGTTATTCTTTTTTAAAAATTTGATATAATTTTTATAGAAAGGATTTGTTTGCTATGCAAGAATATGGAGAAGTATTAGAAAATATATCTTTAAAAAATTTTAATACATATAAAATAGGTGGTAACGCAAAATATATTATAAAACCATTCAATATAGAAAAATTAATATCATTACTTGAATACTTAAAAGAAAAAAAATTAAAATATTTTATATTAGGAAAAGGTAGTAACGTTATATTACCCGATGAAAATTATAAGGGGGTAATAATATTATTAGATAAATTAAATAAAATTGAAATAAATGGCAATACTGTTGATGTAGAAGCTGGAATATCGCTTAACAATTTTATTTTAAATATGGTAAATAATAATTTAAGTGGATTAGAAAATTTATGTGGAATTCCTGGTACATTAGGTGGTGCAATAGTCCAAAATGCTGGATGTTATGGATTTACTATAAGTGATTTCATTGAAAGTGTTACATATTTAGAAAATAATAAAATCAAAAAAATTAATAAAGAAAAATGTAATTTTGATTACAGAAATAGTATTTTTAAAAAACATAAGGAATTAATAATAATAAGTGCAAAATTTAAATTAAATAATGGCGATAAAAATAATATGTTAGAAATTATTAAAATAAATAACCAAAAACGAAGAAATAATCAACCTTTATCATATCCAAATGCTGGAAGTGTATTTAAAAATCCAAATAATATTAGTGCTGGTAAAATAATAGAAGATGCAGGACTTAAAAACTATCACATAAATGATGCATACATTTCAGATAAACATGCTAATTTTATAATAAATAAAAATAACGCAACAAGTAAAGATATACGAACTTTAATTGATTACGTTAAAGAAACAATTAAAAAAAATAATAATATTGATTTAGAATTAGAACAAGAAATAATAAAATACTAATAAATATATGGTATTTTAATGAAAAATCTGATAAAATATTTTTAGTTTGTGAGGGACGTATATGATAGTAGCAATAGATGGGCCAGCAGGAAGTGGAAAAGGTACTATAACAAAATTAGTGGCAGAAAAATGTAATTTAGTTTATATAGATACAGGTGCCACTTATAGGTGTTTAGCGCTAGCCTGTATAGAAAATAAAATAAATTATAAAGAAGAAGATAAAGTTGTAGACTTATTAAAAAAAATAAATATTGATTTTGATACGAATGGACATACATTTTTAAACGGAAAAGATGTTAGTGAAAGAATTAGAGATAAAGATGTAACAGAAATCGTTTCTCCTATATCAAGTATAATCAAGGTTAGAGAAATATTAGTAGATTTACAAAGAAAAATGTCGGTTGGTAAAGATGTTATTATGGAAGGTAGAGATATTACTACCGTAGTTTTTCCTAATGCAAATTATAAGTTTTATTTAGATGCTAACGTAGAAGAACGTGCAAAAAGAAGATATAAGCAACAAGAAGAAAAAGGTATAAATATGTCTTACAAAGAAATCATAGAAAGTATTAAAGCAAGAGATTATAATGACATGAATAAACCTGTCGGAAAGTTACAAAGAACTAATGATCAAATATATATTGATTCTTCTAATATGAGTATAAATGAAGTAGTAGACAAAATAATAAATGAAATAGGAAGTGATAAATAATGAATTTAAAAGATTTATATATAGATTTTTTTATTAAGAAAGGACATAAACAAATACCAAGTGCTCCAGTAGTGCCAGAAAATGACCCTAGTGTATTATTTAATACTGCTGGTATGCAACCATTAGTACCATATCTAAAAGGACAACCACATCCATACGGTACGAGACTTGTAGATTATCAAAAATGTATAAGAACTAATGATTTAGATGAAGTAGGAGATACATATCACCATACATTTTTTGAAATGCTAGGTAATTGGAGTTTGGGAGATTATTTTAAAAAAGAAGCAATCACATGGAGTTTTGAGTTTTTAACAGAAGTGTTAAATATTCCTAAAGAAAGATTAGCGGTAACAGTATTTAAAGGAAATGATATATTAGATAAAGATGTTGAAGCAATAAAAATATGGAAAAGTCTAGGAATAAGTGATGAAAGAATAGCACAAACAAGCGATGATAATTTTTGGATTGCAGGAGAAACTGGGCCTTGTGGAACAGATTCTGAAATGTTTTATTTTAGAAGTGATGATGAAATACCAGAAGTATTTGATCCAGAAGATGACCGTTGGGTTGAAATATGGAATGACGTTTTTATGGAATATTATAAAGATGAAAACGGAAACATTTCACCGCTTCCAAAGAAAAATGTAGATACTGGTATGGGATATGAAAGAGTAGTTGCAGTCTTAGAAGGTGTTAATGATAACTACACATCAAGTGTTTGGAAAGATGTAATCGAATTAATAGAACGTATCAGTATGAAACCATATATAGGTAATGAGAAAAGTATGCGTATAATAGCAGATCATATACGTACTGCTGTATTTATATCTGGAGATAATGCGATGATAAAACCTAGTAACACTGATCAAGGATATATTTTAAGAAGATTAATAAGACGTGCAATAAGACATGCAAAAAAATTAAATATAGATGTTAATAGTGATTGGGATATAGAAATAGCAAGATTAATAATTAATAAATACAAAAAATATTATGAAGAATTAGATAAAAATTATAATATAATATTAGATGTATTAACAAATGAAAAAATTAAATTTAATAAAACTTTAGAAAAAGGTTTAAAAGAATTTGAAAAAATAACTAGAAATATAACAGATGGAAAACTTAATAAAGATTTAGCATTTAGATTATATGATACATATGGTTTTCCTATTGAATTGACTGTGGAGCTAGCTAATGAACTAGGAATAGTTGTAGATGTTGATGGATTCAAAGAAAAATTTAAAGCCCATCAAGAATTATCTCGTACTTCATCAAGTGGTAAATTTAAAGGTGGTTTAGCTTCTACTGGAGAAAATGAAATAAAATATCATACAGCAACACATCTTCTAAATGCAGCTTTAAAAATAGTTGTAGGACCAGATGTACATCAAAAAGGAAGTAATATTACTAGTGAAAGAATGAGATTCGATTTTTCTTGCGACCATAAGTTAACAGAAGAAGAAAAAACAAAAGTATCAGATTTAGTTAATAAATGGATTAAAGAAGATATTCCTGTAACAGTAAAAGAAATGAGTAAAACCGATGCAATCAATAGTGGTGCAGAATGTATGTTCATAGAAAAATATCCAGATGTAGTTACTGTATATAGTATAGGAGATATATCACATGAATTATGTGGTGGACCACATGTACAATCTACTGGATGTTTAGGAAAATTTATTATAAAAAAAGAAGAAGCAAGTAGTGCTGGTGTTAGAAGAATAAAGGCAATTTTAGAATAGTTGTCTTTTTTTGATGCAAAATATGACCGAATGAAAATTGAAAATATAATGATTTATTGAAATTAGATGATATTTGTAATATAATAAATTCAGTCAGAAAATTAGAGGTGATAACATGTTAAGTATAAAAAATTTAACAGTAAGTGTAAAAGATAAAATTATATTAAAAGATTTTAATTTAGAAATAAATGATAATGAAATACACTCATTAATGGGACTAAATGGAAGTGGTAAAAGTACAATATGTAAAGTATTAATGGGAGATCCAACATATACAGTAGATGAAGGAAGTATTTTCTATAAAGATGTAGATTTATTAAAATTAGATACAACAGAACGCGCTAGAAATGGCATATTCTTAGTAAATCAAAATCCTATCGAGATAGAAGGAGTAAAAAACTCTGAATTGTTAAGATTAGCATTAGAGGCTAAAACTGGTAAAAATGTAAATATATTTGAATTCTCTAAACTTATGAATAAAGTATGTGAAAAGATAAATGTAGATAAAAGTTTTATACACAGAGGCATTAACGAAAATATGTCTGGTGGAGAAAGAAAGAAAAATGAACTTATGCATTTATGGGTTCTAGAACCAGACCTAATACTTTTAGATGAAATAGATAGTGGAGTAGATGTTGACAATTTAAATACTATATGTAATTCTCTAAAAGAATATTTTGACACACATTCATGTTCATTTCTAATAATAACGCATCATACTAATATATTAAAAAAATTAACTCCTAACTATGTACACATAATAGAAGATGGAAAAATAATAAAAACAGGAGATTATAGTTTAGCAGAAAATATAGAAAATAATGGTTTTAATAGGACAAATAAAGTAAGTGAGAATATAAATAATGAATAAACTAGTATTAGATAAAGAAAATATTATAAATATAAGTATAGATAAAGATACTATATGTAATATAAATAAAGAATATAATATAAATGAATTAAATATAGAATTAAAAGATAATGTAAAATTTATAATAAATCATTATAGTGAAATAGATAAAAGTGAATTAAAAATAAATATAATAGAAAATAATAATAGTGAGTTCTTATATAATCATAGTTTTATATCAAAAAAAGATTATAATATCTATATAGATGTAAAAATGATAGGTGATAAATCAAAAAATAAAATTAATATACATGGTATAAGTGATGGTGGTAAAAGCAGTGTTATTATAGATGGTAAAGTAAATGAAAATACAATAGATAATGAACTAGATGAGAATATTAAATTATTAAATATTAATAATGGAACATCTAATATTTATCCTAATATGTATATAAATACTAAAAATGTTTGTGCTAACCATAGTGCGAGTATTTCATTAGTAAATGAAGATTATATACTTTATTTAATGAGTAAAGGATTAGATAGAAAAAATTCAATTAGATTAATTTTAGATGGTTTTTTAAATAATGAAGCTAAATAGAATTTGGAGGTGATTAACATGACAGAATACAGATATGATTTTCCTATGTTAAATAGTGACATTATTTATTTTGATAATGGTGCAACTACTTTTAAACCAGAATCTGTAATAGATTCAATAACTGATTATTACAAGAATTATAGTGCGAATGCACATAGAGGAGATTATACAATTAGTTATAAAGTTGATGTTAACTATGAAAATGCTCGTAAAAAAGTAGCAGATTTTATAAATGCAGATTTTGAAGAAACAATATTTACAAGTGGAACAACAGAATCCTTAAACATGATTGTTAATGGATTCTTTAAAAATATTTTAGAACCTGGAGATGAAGTTTTAATAACAAAAAGTGAGCACGCATCAAATGTACTTCCATGGTTCAAACTTTCAAATGAAATTGGTATAAAAATAAGTTACATAGATTTAGATGAAAATTTACATGTAACAATGGAAAATGTTATTAGTTCAATTACACCTAAAACAAAAGTAATAAGTATTGCAGGAATAACAAATGTAGTAGGAGATGAAAGACCAGTAGATGAAATATGTAAATTCGCACACGCTAATGACATATTTGTAGTTATAGATGGTGCACAATTAGTTCCTCACAAGAAAGTTGATGTTAAAAAAAGTGATATAGATTTTTTAGCTTTTTCCGGACACAAAATGTGTGGACCAACTGGAATTGGTGTACTTTATGGAAAAAAAGAATTTTTAGAAAAATTGGAGCCAATAAATATGGGTGGAGGAATGAATGAATCATTCGATTCTCCTAATGAAATATACTTAAAAGAACTTCCAACAAGACTAGAAGCTGGAACGCCAAATATAGCCGGTGCAATAGGATTAGGTAGAGCAATTGATTACTTAAATAAAATTGGTATGGACAACATATTTGAATATGAAAAAAAATTAAAAACATATTTAATAGATAAATTAATTAAATTACCATACATTGACATAATTAATTTAGAAAGTGATTCAGGCATTGTATCATTTAATATAGATGGAATATTTAGCCAAGACGTAGCATTTTACCTAAATAAATATAATATTTGTGTAAGAGCAGGTAACCATTGTGCCAAAATATTAAAGAGTGAAACAGGTGTAAAAAATTCACTAAGAGTTAGTTTATATTTTTACAATACATATGAAGAAATAGATAAATTAGTTTATTTACTAAGTGACAGAAATAAAATTATGAAAGAGATGATATAATGGATAATGAATTTAAAAGAGAAATAATATTAGAAAACTTTCAAAATCCATTTAATAAAGATGGTAACGATGATTTAGGATATTTAAAAACTAATTCAAATAATGAATCATGTATAGATAATATAGATATATATGTTGATATAAAAGATAATATAATAAAAGATATTAGATTTAATGGAGAAGCTTGTGCAATTTCTACTGCAAGTACATCAATAATGTTAAAAAATATAATTAATAAAAATATAGATGATGCAATCAATTATATCAATAATTTTATGAATATGGTTAACGAAAAATCTTATAATGAAGAAGAATTAAATGAAGGGATTGCATTTGATGAAATATATAAACAACAAAATCGTAAAACTTGTGTAACATTACCTTACGTAGGTATAATGAAGATATTAAATAAATATAAATCCAAAGAGTATTGAAAATTTCAATATTCTTTTTTCTATAACTAGTAAATTCACTATTGAAAAAAAATTATCATTCTGTTAAAATTATTTATATAATTTTGGGGTGATACTGATGAAAGAATTAGATAAATTACTAGAAGCGGTAAAAAAATATAATGATGAAGAAGTAGAAAGAATAATTGAAGCATATAACTTTGCTAAAGAAGCACACAAAGATCAAAAAAGAGAAAGTGGAGAGCCTTACATTATCCACCCCATAAATGTTTGCATTAATTTAGCAAAATTTCATGCTGATGGTGCAACCTTAATTGCTGGTATGCTACATGATGTAGTAGAAGATACAAAATACGCAATAGAAGACATAAATGACAAGTTTGGTAATGAAGTAGGTAAATTAGTTTTAGGAGTTACCAAAATAAATAATATACACTATTCTTCTTTGAATGAAGCAAGAGATGCAAATATAAGAAGAATTATCACAAGTTTAAATGAAGATGTAAGAATAATAATTATAAAATTATGTGATAGATTACACAATATGAGAACACTTAAATATAAAGCTCCAAATAAACAACAAAGGAGTGCAATAGAAACATTAAATATATATGTACCTTTAGCATATTTTATAGGTGCTTATAGATTAAAATGCGAATTAGAAGATATATGTTTATCATATTTAAAACCAGATATATATAAAGAGCTAAATAATAGAATATTATACATTAAAAAAGATTACTTAGTTTGTATTGATAAAACAGAAAAAAAGATTGCTGAAATATTAATTAAAAATAATATAAAATTTGATATAAGAACGAGAATTTTAAATGTATATAACATATATAAAAAAATAAAACAAGGATACAAAATAAATGAAATACATGATTTAGTAAATTTAAAAATTATCATAGAAAAAGAAATGGATTGTTATAAAGTTCTAGGATTAGTTCATAAATGTTTTCCACCAATGAATTCTAAATTCAAAGATTATATTGCAGCGCCTAAAACTAATATGTATAGAAGTTTACACACAACTGTATTTGGGCCTGATGAACATATAATTCAAATTCAAATAAAAACAAAAGAAATGGATAATATAAACACTTATGGAATAGCGAGTTATTGGTATAAATATAAAGCAGAAGGTGCAAAAAAAATGCAAGAAGAATTATTGCATAACTACCAATTTATATCAACTATTGATAATTTAAACAATAGTATAAAAAAAGATAAATTATTTTTAGAAAAAATAAAAAGTGAAATATTTTCTAATAATGTTTATGTTTATACAGCAAAAGGAGATATTGTTGAATTACCATCAGGTTCAACACCAATAGATTTTGCTTATAAAATACATACTGAGATAGGTAATCATTTAGCAAAATGTATTATAAATGGACATGAAGTTTCTTTTAATTATAAATTAAAAAATAAAGATAGAATTATAATAATAACAAATGAAAAGTCAAAACCAAATAAAAGATGGATTAATATTGTTAAAACAACAATTGCAAAAAAAAGAATTAAAGAATTTTATAGCAATAAAAAGTAATTGAAATATATTGCTTTTTTTGATTTATGTTTGACCATTAAAGGTCAAACATTAAAACCACCTGCTATGCGGGTGTGAATAGAAAAGAGCTCCGCCCATCAGAAAACATAAAAATCTCCTTCTTTATAATATACTATGATTTGCCGATCAAATATAAAAAACAGGAGGAGATTTTTATGTTGAAATCAAAAACGAAGAGCAGAGATATTGACGAAAGTCAATTATCTCATACTAAATATAATTGTCTTTATCACATAGTATTTATCATAAAGTTTAGAAGAAAAGCCATATATGGTAAACTTCGCCGAGATATAGGAATAATTCTAAGAAGATTATGTGAATATAAAGAGGTGGAGATAATAGAAGCTCATGCATGCGTTGACCACATAGATATACTTTTAAAGATTCCGCCTAAACTTAGTGTATCACAATTTATGGGATATCCAAAGGGAAAAAGTGCATTGATGATATTTGAAAATCATGCGAATTTAAAATATAAGTATGGACAAAGAGCATTTTGGGCTAGAGGATATTATGTGACTACGGTAGGATTAAATAAAAATACAATAAAAAATTATAGAAAAAAGTATAAAATTAAAAAAAATATATCTTTTTTCTTTTTTTATAAAAAATATAATTGATATAAATAATTTTATTTGCTATAATCTTATTAGAGTAGAAAAGAGGGTTAAAATGAATGATATTATAGATAAATACATAGAATCATCAAAGGAAAATCTTAATATTATTCTATTAAATCTAGAATTAAATATTGTATTTTCAAAAAATAATGTGTGGAATAATAACGAAGAATTTAAATCATTCTCGAAAGATATAATAGACATATACTATGATAACTATTATTTATATGATAAAAATGAATTTGAGAAAATAAATAAATATATAGTATTTAATAATAAGATAAACAGAAAATTAAAAACAATTCTATTATCCATTATTAGCTATTACAAAAAAAAAGATTTGTTAAACAAAATTAAAGAACAAGAAGAAACAATATTATTTTTAACAATATTAATATACACGGCATTGAATTTATATGATAAAAAAATAAGTGATATTGATACTCCAAAGAAAATAGAAAAAGTAATTAATAATATCATAGATAATTTTGTTGATATAAAATTCAGACCAGAAAAAGATTTAGTTAGTTTAATTAATAATATAAAAGATATAGTAGAAAAAAATAATATATTTAATAAAAGTTTAGAATCTTTAAACAATATAAATAGTTATAATTCATTTATAAAAATAAATGATAAAGATGAATATTATAAAGTTTTTTATGAATATAACATAAAAGAATTAAATAATTATGATGTTAAAGATTTAGAAATAGTTGATAAAGAATTAAATATAAAAAATATATTATATGGTATAAGTTATGATTTATGTTATTTTACAGCATATAAAATGTTAAAAATTGGTAAAGAAGATATATTACTATTTAATATTACAAAAGATAATTTAATGAATGAAAAAACAAGAAAATATATGTTTAATAGAAATAAATTAATAAATAAAAAAATAAAATTTTTATTAAATTATAAGGATATAGAAAATGATTATGAATTTATTAACATGGTTAAAGATAACAATATAGAAATATTTATAGAAATAAATGATAAAATAACGACAAATAATTATAATATGTTTATGGGTATAAAAAATATTGTAGTTCCTGAAGAATTTTTAACAAACAATGAAAAATATCTAGAAATATGGAAAGACATGGGAATAAATTTTATTATAAAAAATTTAAAAAATAAAATAGAAGAAAAAGAATTATTAGGAAGAAAGTGAGTGTTATTATGAATAATTATGGAAAGTTTTTTGTAGATTTTTTAACACCTTTTTTTGAAGGGTTAGTATCTATATTTAAATCATTTTTTAAAGGAATATTAGAAATGTTAAATATAGTAAAATATGGAGAAATAATAAATAAATACAAAGGAGATGTTAGCAATATATTTGTTATAATATCTATTGTCTGTTTATTACTTTTATTAGCTCTATTTGCATATATAATATTTTATATAGTTAAAAAAATTATAAAAGTTGTTAGGAAAAGTCATGAACAAGATTCTTTATTAGAAGAAGTAGAAAAATTAAATTATGATATGATTAAATTAAAACAAGAAAATGATAAACTAATGACAATGGCTGAAGGTGTGGATGAAGATGGAAATCCAATAACTAAATTAGAAAAAGGGGAAAGTAGATTCTATAAGTTAAGTAAAATAGATGAGTTATGGGCCAATAAAAAACCGGAAACATTCAAAAATGATTTAACATTAGAACAAATATGTACTAATTTTAAAAACTATGCTGCAAGTCAATTAGGATTATATTATACAGATGATTTAATAAGATTATTTATTTCTAGTTTTGGTGCTAGTAGAATACTTATACTACAAGGTATATCTGGAACAGGTAAAACATCACTTGCATATGCATTTGGACATTTTTTAGGAAATGATTCAGTAATTGCTCCAGTACAACCTTCTTGGAGAGATAGAACAGAATTATTTGGATATTTCAACGAATTTACAAAAAGATTTAATGAAACAGAATTATTAAGTAAAATGTATGAAGCAACATATAATGATAAAATATATGTAACAATATTAGATGAAATGAATATTGCCCGTGTAGAATATTATTTTGCAGAAATGTTATCTATTATGGAAATGCCTTCAAAAAAAGAATGGGTTGTAAATTTAGTATCTACACCTTGGGAAAATGACCCTAAAAAAATTGTAAATGGTAATTTCACATTACCTGGAAATATGTGGTATATTGGTACTATCAACAACGATGATTCAACATTTATGGTTACAGATAAAGTTTATGATAGAGCAATGCCAATTGATATAAATGATAAATGTGCAAAATTTGATGCTCCAAAAACTGATTGTGCTAGTATAAGTGATGAATATTTCGAAAAATTATTCGATGAAGCTAAAGCAAAATATCCAGTAACAAAAGAAATGTATAAGAAATTAGATGAATTAGATAGATACATAATAGAGCATTTTAGAATTTCATTTGGTAATCGTATCATGAGACAAATAGAAGATTTTGCACCATCTTACATAGCTTGTGGTGGTACAGAAGTAGACGCAATTGACTATCTAATAGCAAGTAAAATATTAAGAAAATTCGAACAATTAAATTTAGCATTAATAAAAAATGAATTAGATGATTTTATTAATTACTTAAACGTTCATTTTGGAAAAGAAAATATGAAAAAATGTAAAGATTTCATATTAAGATTGAAAAAATCTATATAGGTGATATATATGTTAAAAAATGTTATTGATGTAATGAATAATATAAATACAAGTGAATTAGATAACTTTTTTGCAAATACAAAAGCAAACTTTATTTGTACTTCAGACATTAAAGAAACAAGAATAGATTATAAATGGTTAGATGTTTTAGAAGACACTTTACCTAATCTTGATAAAATTATAAGAAATCCAAGAAGATTTATAATTCAAGAAGAAGATGTTGTTATTGTTGAAAAAACAAAAAGAGTTTCCCAAGAGACAATTAAACATCTAGCGCAACACTGTGAAAACATTCAAGACATTGATGAAAATGGCGATGTAGTTCCTAAAAAATTATTAAATGTAAGAAAAGAAGATACAACAGACTTATATGAAAATAGATTCATATATACACTTGTAACAAGATTAGATGACTTCATAAACAGACAACTTGAAAATCTAGATTTAACAAGCAATAGAGAAATAAAAAGAAAAGTATCTTATAAAGCAGAAACACAGATAGAAAATAAAAATATAAATATAGAACTAAAAATGAATGAACAAAATTTGATTGAATTAGATGAAGAAGGTAGTAATTACAAAAATAGAATATTATCATGTTATGAAATTATTAAAGGTTTCAAATCGACAGAAATGATAAAAGAATTAATAGGATGTACACTAGTTAAAAGTCCTATTAGAAAAACAAATTTAATACTAAGACAACCAGATTTTCAAAAAGCATTTATATTATGGGAATACTTAGATGATTTCGAATTTAAAGATCCAAAAGTAGTTAGTTTTGACAGAATAACAAATACTACTAAAGAAACTAAAGATGAATTTACATTAGGATATTTTATAAATGACAATGCTTTAGATGATAAAAGCGAAAATTTAATGAAATATAAAGATGTTAATGCTAAATTAAATAATTTAATAAATGAATATATTTATAATGATAATCAAAATATTGATTCTTTATTAAATAAAACAAAAGAATTATATACTAACGCAATAGAACAAAAAGAAATTAGATTAAATAACATAAAAAATATATATAATTCATTTATAACAGAACATAAAAATAAAATACAAGAAATTAATAATATGTTATAAAAACATATTATAGAAGGGTGAGTATATTTATGAAGAAAGATATTAAAAATAAAAAAATAAAAAGACTCTCAAAATCAGATGTTAGAACTGAAATAATAAAACTTGAAGAATTAGAAAAATTAAGTGTAGAAGAACAAGAAAAAACATTTGAAGATATATTTGATAGAATATATAAGGGAGAGGAAATTGAATCTTTAAGAAAATATGCTCTTAGATGTATAAAGTTAACTTGTGATCCAAAAGACAATAAAATACATTTACCATATGGTGTGTTAGTACAAAAAAAGAAAGATGAAATAATAATAAAAGTATATCAAAATAGACATTGGTTATTATTACTCATATTCTTTACGATATTGTTGTTATCAATAGTTGGTGCAAGTTATTCAGCAGTTAATTATTCTATTATAAAAAACTTAAATAAAGATATTGATGGAGATGGAATACCAGATATAAATTTAGATTTAAATAATGATAGGGTAGCAGAAATTAATGTAGATACAAATAGAGATGATAAACCAGATATAAATATAGATTATAAAGGAAATAGAAAAAATATATTTAATGTTGATACTGATGGAGATGGAAAAGCAGATTACAATTTAATAAATCAACTAGATGAAAATGGAAAATGTTATTTGAATTGTGATATTAATGGTGATGGTTGGCCAGACATAAATTTAGATTTAGATGGTGATGGTGTTGCCGATATGGAAATTGATACAGATAATGATGGAAAAGCAGATTTGAATTTTGATATGAACGGAGATATGAAATGTGATCTACATTGTGATACAACTGGTGACTTAAAATGTGATAAATATTGTTTAAAAAGTGATGACATAGATAACTTAGACCCTGTTAATAGTGGTAGCAGTAGTAATGTCGGACTTAAAGATAGAATAGTAAAATCAGGAGAATTAGTATTAGAATATGAAGATCAAAGTACCATATTAGTGGATGAAATATATCCTGATGATCAACCATTCTATAATGGCAAAGTGCCACCAAAAAAATTTACTGTTACAAATAAATCATCTTTATATATAATTTATAATTTGAGATGGGTAGTAGATTTAAATGATTATGTAACTGATAATTTTAAATATAGCATATCAAGTACTAATAATGGTATAAACTTTGATTTTAGAACTGCACCAAAAGAAAATAGTGTACTAGCAACGGGGATAGTAATAGCTCCATTTACAACACAAGAATATGAAGTTAATTTCAAACTTCAAGGTACTGGTGGTAAACAAAATGAAGATCAAAATAAAACATTTGCAGGAAAAATTGAAATATATTTAGATAATGAATAAGTGGTGATACAATGAAAAAAATCAAAAAGGTTTTACCCTAATTGAAATAATAGTCAGCATAGTACTTATAGGAATTATAAGTACTATTTCAGTAATTGTAATAAAAAATATAAATACAAAAAATGAATTAAAAATCCTATTGAAGATGGGTTAAATAATTTAGAAAACTCTTATAATAATTATTATGGTAAAACCTTTTCTACTGGAGTTTATAACTGTGGAAATGAAATTGGAACTTATTATTATGGATTTACAATGTTATCAAATGGAACTGTTATTAATGACAGTATTTATACTGATGAACAAGGTTTTGATGAATCTAAAGGTATATCATGGATTGGTACTTATACAGTAGCAAGTAGTGGAAAAGTTAACACTGAAAAATTACCTAATGTTAATGAATATGGATATACATATCCGACTACTAATTATATTCCAGTTATAACTATTTCTGGAACACTTTTAACAGATATAAATTATTATCCTAATAGTTATAAAGAAAAATATTCTACTTGTACAAATAACGATTTAGGAACAAGAGATTGTCCAAGATTATTTAAATTTAGTAATGGATACTATTCTAATGGATCTATGAACTAACCTAAAACAATATCCAAAATCATCATTAAACTAAAACCTAATATAGTTATAAAGGCCATAAGGTCTTTTTTTTCTGTGTTTTGACTTTCTGGAATTATTTCTTCTACTACAACATATAACATTGCTCCAGCGGCAAATGCAAGAAGATAGGGTAGTATAACATTAACTTTCAAAACTAGTATTGCACCGATAACAGCTGAAATAGGTTCTACTATTGCTGATAAACTACCAATAATAAATGATTTTGATTTAGAAATACCACTACCTAATAATGGTAAACTAATAGCACTTCCCTCAGGAAAATTCTGTATCCCAATTCCTATTGCAAGTGTTATTGCAGCGCCAACAGTTGCCCCATCTAACCCATAAACAACAGAACCAAAAGCTACACCAATTGCCATTCCTTCTGGAATATTATGTAACACTATTGAAAATATTAATAAACTAATTCTTTTTTTATCTTTAGATATTTTAATTTTTCTTTCAAATAATTTATCCCCGATAAACAATAATAAAGTACCACCTAATATTCCAATTACTAGTACATTAATAGGTACTAAGTCTAAATTCTTAGACATTTCCATAGCAGGATTAATTAATGAGAAAAACGATGCTGCTATCATAACACCTGCTGAAAAACTTAAAAATATATCTAATAAAGTTTTGTTATATTTTTTAAATAAAAATACACTTGCTGCTCCAAAAGAAGTAATTAAAAAAGTAAAAATAGAAGCTAATAAAGCTTGAATACTGGGATTTAAACCATAAAAAAAATTTAACATATTTATTCACCTAATATATTAAATGTTAAATTTAAAAAAATGTTATTACTTTATTTTTTTATTTATACCTATCATAGAACCAAATGTAGTACAAATAACTAATATAACATAATAAATTAATGTATTAATATTCAAATTATACTTAAATATTAAACTTAGAATTAATAAAATTAATATAGAAAAAACAGACAATAATAAACCATTTAAATATCCATTTTTTTGAATTTTCTTTCCAAGTATAAATCCTATAAAAAACATTAAAATAGAACCTATAATAATTATAATTATTTTATTAGTTTGTAATTTAAATAAATTAAATATAGTCAAAAATAATGGAATAATAATTAAAGAAGATAAAAAAATTAATAAAGAACTAATATATTTTTTAAAAAAATCCATATCATCACCTATTGAATAATATGAATATATATTTATTTTATTACTTCGTTAGCAACTTTACTATAACTTCTAAGTAATAAACCAACGCCTAATTTTATTCCTCCAAAATATCTTACTATAACAATTATATTATGATTTAAATTATTTCTCTCTAATACATTTAGTATAGGAGTACCACACGTTCCACTAGGTTCTTTATCATCAGTTTTCTTAGCAATATTATTATATTTATAAGCATAAGGAAAATGTTTAGCTTTCTTATGTTCTTTTTTAACAAGTTCTAAAATTTTATCAATATCTTCTAATATATCTATTTCATAAAAATATCCTATAAATTTACTTTTTTTAATTTCATAAGTAAAATTATTAATAAGTTTCATGTAAAATCACCATAAATAATATAACATAAAATACTTGATAAATGTAAAAAAATATATTAAAATGATTATGTAAGTGATGACTGATGTGGAAAATCAAGAGCTATGAAGTAAAGAGACCAAAGTAGGGTGGAACAGCGATTATATTCGCCCCTATATGCTTTAGTCTTTTTTATATATAATTAGAGTATAATTAAGAGGTGATGAAATGAAAGTTTTTATAGCTAGTGCTTATAGTACTAAATTAGAAGAATATTTAAATCTTGCAAAAGATGTTTCAGAAATATTTGCAAGTAGGAACTTTGATTTGTTATTTGGAGCAGCCAATGAATCTATGATGGGAGCATGTTATAAATCATTTGTAAAATATAATAGAAAAATAATAGCTTGTACTGTTCCAAAATATGAACGCGATTTTAAAAAAATTCCTAAAGCAAAATGTATAAAAGTTAAAGATACTTTATTAAGATTTAAAAAATTATATTTTGGAAGTGACTATACAGTAATTTTACCTGGTGGAATAGGGACATTAGCAGAATTCACTTGTGCTTTAGAAGAATATAGAGCAAGTTTAGGAAATAAAAAAATAATTTTAGTTAACTATAATGGATTTTATGATAAAATAATTAAATGGATGAAAGAAAATATAAAAACAGGATTTATTTCTGATGATTTATTTAATCAATTTATAATAGTTAAAAATTCAAAAGAAATAGAAGAGATATTAGATGAAAATATGAAGGAGAAGAAGTAATATGAAAATGGAAGACATTGTAAATTATGCAAAACAATATGGATTTATATTTCAAGGAAGTGAGATATATGGAGGATTATCAAATACATGGGATTACGGTCCTATTGGTAAAGAATTAAAAGAAAATATAAGACGAGCATGGTGGAAGAAATTTATTCAAGAAAATCCTTATAATTATGGACTTGATGCTGCAATATTAATGAATCCAGAAGTTTGGGTAGCATCTGGACACGTTGCGTCATTCGCTGATCCACTTATAGATTGTAAAAAATGTAAAAGTAGATATAGAGCAGATAAATTAATAGAAGATTTTACTGAAGGTAAAGAAACTGGAGACGGTTGGGATAATAAAAAACTAGAAACGTTTATTAGTGATAATAATATATGTTGTCCTAAATGTGGCTCTACTGAATTTACTGATATTAGAAAATTTAATTTATTATTTGAAACACACATTGGTGTTACAGAAGATACTAAAAATATATGTTATTTAAGAGGTGAAACTGCTCAAGGTATATTTACTAACTTTTTAAATGTACAAAGAAGTATGAGACTTAAAGTACCATTTGGTATTGGGCAAACAGGAAAAAGTTTTAGGAATGAAATTACACCAGGAAACTTCATATTTAGAACTAGAGAATTTGAACAAATGGAATTAGAATTTTTTTGTAAACCAAATACAGACTTAGAATGGTTTGGATATTATAAAAATTATTGTATGGACTTTTTAAAAAGTTTAGGTATTGACAAAGATAACTTAAGATTTAGAGATCATAAAAAAGAAGAATTATCATTTTATAGTAAAGCGACTACTGATATAGAATATAAATACCCAATGGGTTGGGGAGAATTATGGGGTATAGCAGATAGAACAGATTACGATTTAGGAGTTCATATGGATCATTCTAAACAAGATTTAAGATATTTAGACCCTGAAACTAATGAAAAATATTTACCTTATGTTATTGAACCTAGTGTAGGTTTAGATAGATTATTTTTAAGTGTTTTATGTGATGGATTAAAACATGAAGAAATTGCATCAGGAGACGTAAGAGAAGTATTTAAAGTACTACCTTCTTTAGCTCCAATAAAAGCTACTATATTACCATTAATTAAAAAGAAACATAGTGAAAAAGCAATGGAAGTATATGGTAAACTTTGTAGTGAATTTTATGTTTCTTATGATGAATCAGGAAGTATTGGTAAAAGATATAGAAGATGTGATGCGATTGGAACACCATTTGCAATAACTATCGATGATGAAACTTTGGAAAATAATACTGTTACAATAAGAGATAGAGATTCAATGGAACAAATTAAATTAAATATTAATGAGCTAGCTAATTATATTAATGAAAGAATTAAATTCTAGTTCTTTTATTGCCTTGTAGCCAAGTGGTAAGGCAGTGGACTCTGACTCCATGATTTCGTTGGTTCGAATCCAACCAGGGCAGCCATTCGCTGGATTAGCTCAATAGGTAGAGCAACTGAATCGTAATCAGTAGGTTGTGGGTTCAATTCCTATATCCAGCACCAGATTGATAGGAAACTCGAACGCTTTTGTTATTCGAGTTTTAAAATGCTTAAATTTATGTTAAGATATTTATGTAGATTAAATTGATTTTCCCGATTTAAAACATACTTGCAAATTGACACCAATATTAATTGGTGCCAATAGTATTAATTACAATTAGAGGTTTGGTGGTAATATGACAAATAATATTAATATAAAAGATATTTCTCAAATTAATATGAATAAAACTTTTTTTCACTATACTAATAAAAATAATTTAAATACTATTATAAAAAATGGATTAGAGCCAAGGATAGGGAAAAAATTCCTTATATGTAGAGAAAAGTAAAAAGGTATTTTTTTCTCAAGGAGGAAATGGAATATTAACCCTTATGGATGTTTGGTTAAGGTGGTTAACATCAAAATTTGGAATGAGTAATCAAATTTATCGTTTGGGAACTTTTTATATGAGAATGCCATTATGTATTAAATGTATTCCATATTATATTGTCAATAAATCTTTAAAAAGTAAAAATAAACGTATAAAAGTATTTAATCAACTTAAAAATATCTTGGATAATAGTGTTTTTTTGATTTTAAATTTAGAGGAAAATATAGATTTTGACTATAATGATTTAGATGAAGTGAAAGATACTTATTATGAAAGTTTTTTAAAGTTATTATATCCTAGTATAAGTGATTTAAAGGATAAAAAAATGGAGTATTGGAATATGCATACATACTCTGATAAGGTGATTGATAGTTCAAAAATTTCGTTATTAAAAGATAAAGATGAATATTCTGCTAGTAAGATATTAAAACAATTAATAGATGATAATATTTTATATGTAAAACAGAACCTTAATTTTTTATATGAATATTATAACTATTTTTATAATTAACTATAATTTTTTGTTGATTATTATAATTCTTTCTCTTGGGAAGCATTTGTAAATTTGCTTGAACTATTCTAATTTTGGTATATAGAAATTAATCGAAATGATTGATTTTTTTGTTAAAAAAATATCATAAGAAGGGTTTGTGCTTATGATAAATATAATTAAAGAATAAATTGTAAATCTTTAGTTTCAAGATTAAATGTTATATGTGATTTTTGTAATGTTACACCTATCGTAAAAGATGGTAGTATTAGAAAGATAGAGCACACTAATTTAAATTATATTGAATTGCATGGAATTATTATTAAAAATAAACTCTATCTTATGTTAATAATTTCGATTAGAAGATAAAACTTTCAGAACTAAACAATAAATAAAATAAGTCGTTAATAAATACAAGTTGTTTATGGTTTAATTATTTATTGTTTTGAAACATTTTTGCTATATTTTGCATAGCCTTTAAGTTTACAGTAGATTTTTCTGGGTCTTTCATAAATTCATCTAAAAATTTAGAAATAGCAGCGTTTTTTAATTGCTCTTCATTAGATTTAGATGCTAAATCACTTTCAGCAATTTTTAATTTGATTTGCTCATCTGTTTCTTTTTGAATTCTTTTCAATTCTTTATCAGATTCTTCTCTTATTTTTTTGATTTCATTATCAGCTGAAATCTTTATTACTTCGACTTCGTGTTTAGATTTTTTTACAGCTGATAAATAAGTTAAAAAAGAACTTATAATAGGAACGATTATTGAAATACCCAATTGCATTTTCCAATCCATATTTAATATCTCCTTTCACAATAAATATTATACCAATTAGACGTTAGTTTTGACAAACATATTAGATTATGATATATTGGATATGTCAAAGAAATTTGCATAAAATAAAAAGGGAAATACTTAACTTGCTTATGTTGAGTACTTACCCAAATGTTTTGTTTAAGTACTTAATCTTTTGCCAGATTGAGTACTATTTTTTATACATAGAATCATCAAAGAGACTATTAATAAAATGATAATTAGTATTAGAAATGAGATTAGTAAATCTTTTTTCTTCATAATAATATCAGGCCTCCTTCCTTAAAAGTTGGCAAGTACTCAACAGTTATAGTATTTCCTAATAAAATTATATAACATATATTTATATAAAACAAACAAATAAATAAAATTTTTCACAAAAAATTAATAGCCTGAACTTAAAATATATAATCTCAACTTAATGAAGGGTTGAGATTTTTTGATATTAAAATAAAAAAAAGAAGAATAAAAGTTAGTTAAAAAAACAATAGAATTTATTGTTGATTTTGTAAAATTAAAACCTAAAATCATAATGAAAATACTACTAATATAGAGTACATTAATTCAAATTATGTAGTTCATGCAAATGAATAGTTTCTACTTTAATAAAACAACAAATTAGGTTTATATATGTAAATGAAGAAAGTTATACCTTTTTTTAACTTAACAATATTTATAGACATTTTTTTTAACTTTGATATTTTATAATAAAAATGGTGATAATAATGATAATTTATTTAGATTTGATATTCTTAATAAATTTTATAATGGATTTTTATATATTAAGTGGAGTAAAATTTTTACTAAGATTACAAACAAAATTTATAAGAATAATTATAGGTTCTTTAATTGGAAGTTTATCATTGATATTGCTATTTTTTAAATTAAATATAATTGAAATTAATCTATTAAAAATTCTTATTAGTATACTAATGGCATATATAACATTTGGTAAAAATAAATTTTTAAATAAATTATTTTATATATACATAGTTAGTATAATCTTAGGAGGAAGTATTTATTTAATAAATGATTCATTAGGATATGAAGTAGAAAATTTTATATTTATTAATAAAGGATATAACATAAATATAATAATATTATTAATATTAAGCCCAATAATAATTTGTTTATATATTAAAGAATTTTTAACTTATAGGAAAAAAATTAATACAACATATAATGTAATCATAAAATTAAATAATAAAATAATTAATATAGAAGGTTTTTTAGATACTGGTAATAAATTAATAGACCCATATTTTCACCGGCCCATTATATTACTTCATAAAAAATATATAAAATATAAAAAAAATGTATTATATGTTCCATATAGTTCATTAAACAACAATGGATTATTAAAATGTGTTATACCTGAATATATATTAATAGATAATAAAAAAATAGATAAATGTTTAATTGGTATAAGTGATAATTTAAAATATGATTGTATATTAAATGAAAGGATATTTGAATTATGAAAAAACTAATAAAACTAATTATAAAATTATTTTATAAAGACAATGTATGTTTATTTTTAGGAAGTACAGATATATTACCTCCTCCACTTAGTCAAGAAGAAGAAATAAAATATTTAATACTAGCTAATAATGGTGATATGGAAGCTAGAAATAAACTCATAGAACACAATATAAGATTAGTTGTTTTCCTTGCAAAAAAATATGAAAATACAGGATATGATTTAGAAGATTTAGTAAGTATAGGTTCAATAGGTCTAATAAAAGGAATTAATACTTATAAGATGGATAAAAATATAAAACTAGCTACATATTGTTCAAGGTGTATTGCTAATGAAATCTTAATGTTTTTAAGAAAAAATAAAAGAAGAAAAACAGAAATAAGTTTTGAAGATGCTTTAAATTATGATGCAGAAGGAAATGAATTACATCTAGAAGATATATTAGGTACTGATGAAGATATAGTATATAAGGAGTTTGAAAATAAAATAGATAAGAAAATGTTAGAAAATGAATTAAATAGTTTAAATGATAGGGAAAAACATATAATGAAATTAAGATATGGACTTAACAATACAGAAGAATATACACAAAAAGAAGTAGCAAATATGTTAGGTATTAGTCAATCATACATTTCAAGAATAGAAAAGAAAGTAATTAAAAGACTAAAAAGTACAATGAAAGTATAATTAAATTAAAAGAAATAAATTAAATTAATTGTAAAAAACTAATATTTATTATATACTTATTTATGTAAAGTAGAGTGATTATATGAATAATAAAGGTTTTATTGCAACAAGTTTAATTTATTCTTTTTTTCTAATATTTATTACTCTTTTTCTAACAATAATAGCAGATTATTTACAAAATAAAGTATTATTAAATACAATAGAAAAAGGTATAAAAGAAGATATAAATAATAGTATGGGTATACAAGATTTTGAAGTAGGAGACAAATTATATTTTGTCGAAAATGTTAATGGATTTAACGGATTATACTATATTTGCTCAATTTCATATAAAATAGATAATACAACAATAGATAAATTGAGTCTTAGTAGTAGTGAAGATTGCAGTAGCAACTTAGATTTAAATATTACTGGAAAAAGATTAATAATTGAAAAAAATGTTACTGATTATAATGATTTTATAAATATAAAGGGGATAGAGTAATGAATAAAAAAGGTTTTGTATTAATGGAAACAATAGTTGTTATTGTTGTAGTATCTGTTGCTCTTCTTACTATATTTTCTTCATATAATAAAATATTATCAAAACTACGTACAGAAAATAAATATGATACTAGTGAGTATATTTATATGACTAAATATATAAAAGACAGTATGAATGCTGATACAGCAGTCCAAGATATTGTAACAGAAAATAATATTACGAATTATACTAATTCTAATTTAAGTTCACTATATGGAGTAGAAAAAATATATTTATTAACAAACTTAAATGAATTTGATAAAGAAATGACTAATGGTAAAAAAAATTCATCACTTTTTGATGCATATATGATAGATTATATAAAAAAGTTAGATGTTAGGGATCAAGATAAGTTATTAATTGTTGAGTATAAAAGAGCGGTAAAAGATACAGATAATAAAGAGGTAAAAGATACTCAAGACAATACTTTATACGAAACATATATATCTAGTTTGGAGTGGGATTAATGAAATTAAATAAGAAAGGTATGACATTAGTTGAAATAATTATTTCTATTGCATTAATCTCTATTGTACTTGTATTTTTATTTAGCTTATTAGTTGATGTAAAAGATATGAATGATGAAGCAAGTATCAATTCTGATTATTTAATTAATAAAGCATTAATATTAAAAAATATAGAAGAAGATTTAGATAAAGCGACTACTGAATTAAAAATAAATACTTGTGAAATAGGAAATTTTTATACTACATATGATACATACAAAAATGATTTAGAAGTTAAACAAAAAGCAAATGAATGTATAAATTTTGATTTTGGAGATAGTAAAGCTTACTTAGGAATATATTATTATAAGAATAAAGACTCTTATGTAATTTCATATATTCATGGTGATACGAAAGCAACTAGATTACTTCCAGAATTTGAAAAATACAATGTAAAAGATGGGAAAATAAAAGATGAATTTAAAATAAAATATAGTAATTCAGATAATACAACTGATACAACTAACGTGCCAATTACAGGAGAAATGAAATTAGAAAATGATATTTTTCACAAAATTGAAATACCAATAATAGGTAGTGATGGAAAAGATTATTCTATATTAATTTCATATTATAAAAAGAGTTAATAATATAATTGATATAATTACTGCATACAATCTTGATTTTAAAAATAAAGTATAATTAGTATCTGGTAAGATACTTTTTATTTGTGTATGAATAGATAATCCTCCAAAAGATAAATATACTGTACTTAATAATATTTTAATATTTGTACTTATATTTAGATATTCTAATCCCTTTAATCCAGTAGTTATTTCTAAGAAACCATTTAATATATTTTTTAATAACATATTTTTTATTGGTAAAAGATTAATTATAATATTAAAGAATATTAAAGTACCTAATATCATTAATAAAGTATCTATTGTATCTTTTATAATTTTAGATATATTTATTTTTCTTTTAATATAATTTGCTTTTAAATCTATATAATTTATATTTCTAAATATTAAACCTACTATAATATTAGATATAATTATTATAATTATTATTTTAATAGATATAGACTTATTTAAATATAAAATGAGTAAACTATATATTAATAAAATATTATAATTAGAAGTAAATAGTAATAATTTATCTGATAAAGTATTTGATATTAAATTATTATTTACTAAATCATTTATATATTTAGCATTGGATGGACTACCTGTAAATAGACTTAGAAAATATATAAATATACCATAATTAGAACACTTAAATATTTTATTAAATAATTTACCAAATATATTACAAATATTTATAATTAAATTAGATTCTATAATTAGACTTGTTATAATAAACATAGGTAGTAGATTTGGTACTATATTTTTAAACCATAAAATAACAGTATTATATATAGTGTAATACATTATATCTTTTTTAATAAATATTAGTATGAAGAAAAAAATTGTTGTTAGTTTTGTTAATTTGTTTTTCATAATAAAATATATTTATTTATTCTTAAAAAATTCATGAGTATTATGGTATAATAGTTAGGTGATGAGATATGAAAAAGATATTTAATAGTATTAAAAAGTTTTTTAAAGAAAATTATAAGGGTATACTTATATTAGTTTTTATATATTTATTATTTAATTTTAAGTTAGATTTTAGTATATATAGTCCTGGTGGATTAATTAATTTAGATAATAGAATAGAAAGTAAAAGTGATATTAATAAAAGTAAGGGTAGTATTAATATGACTTATGTTAAATTAATTAAGGGAACAATACCAACTTATTTACTAGCTAAAGTTATACCTACTTGGGATATGGTTAGTAATGATGATATTACTTATGATGGAGATATAGATGAAACTATAAAGATAGATAAATATTATTTATTAGAAAGTATATCTAATGCTTATATGGTTGCATATAACTCTGCTGGAATTGATTATTCTATAAAAAAAAGTAATAATTATGTAACTTATATATATGAAAAAGCAAAAACTGATTTAAAACTATTTGATAATATTACAAAATATGATAATATAGAATTTACTACATTTAGTGAAATGCAAAGATATATTACAAGCAAAAATGTGGGAGATAAAATATCTTTTGATGTTACACGTAATGGCAAGAAAATAAAATGTTATGCTGAACTAATAGAAATTGATGGCAAAGCTAAAGTAGGTTTAACTTCTGCTGTTATTAACGAATATAACAGTGATGTAAATGTGAAAGTTAAAAGCAAATACAGTGAATCAGGTTCTAGTGGAGGATTTATGACCGCTCTTGCAATATACAATGCTATTAGTGAATATGATATTACAAAAGGAAGAGTAATTGCAGGAACAGGAACAATCGATAGTGAAGGTAATGTTGGTGAAATAGGTGGTGTAACATATAAACTTGCAGGTGCTTATAAAAATGGTGCAGATATTATGTTAGTTCCAAAAAGTAATTATGAAGAAGCATTAAATTATAAGAAAAAACATAAATTAGATATAGAATTAATTAGTATAGAAAAATTTGAAGAAGCAATCAAATTTCTAAAAGAGGAGGGTTAAAATGAAATATTTTATATTTATAAGTCAATATTTGAAAATGAATAATAACAATATTCCAATTGAAAAAATAAAATTTTTAAAAGAAGGAGAAAACAATAAAGTTGACATTTTTTCAATGTCACAAATTAGCAATGATACTGATTTTATTATAAAAAATCAAAAAATAATTGAAAAGAGATGTTCAATTAAAATAGTAGTAGAAGTAGATGAAAAAGAAATAAAAAATACTAAATTTATTAATGCAAAAAAATATAAACATATAGAAAAAAGTAAATATGAATTAATAGAAGAAAAAGAACTAAGTTTAATTAATTATGCGCTTATATATGATATGAGTGTAAAAGATTTAAATAAAGGTAAAATTGTCATGGTAGATAAGAAAAATGGATATTACATAATTAATACAGATGATAATTTATTATATGCGAGTGATTTCAAACAACAAAGACAATATTTAAAAATGAAAGATAGTTTGTGTGATATTTATTTTTACACTGAAGACTCTGACATATTAAATAAATATAAAGAAGATTTAACAGTATTTGAAAGAATCAAAGATGACAAATACAGACTTAAATCAGGAAAGTTTTTTCTAATAGATAGTATAAATTACAATGTAGCAAAAAATTTAGATTATGTTAGTTTTAATATATTAAGAGAGCTATCAATCGATAGTGTACAAGTGTATTATGAAAAAAAAGACGAAAATGGAAAATATAATGTATCTTCAAAAAGAACTAACGCATTTCAAAAAAAAGCTTATTTAATAGTCAATTCGTCTCTAAATAATTATTTATATAATAAAAATATACATGATCTATTGCCATTTATAAATGTCTTTATTTATGAAGATATAAATTATACAAAAACAAATCTAAAAGATTATTTACAAGAAAAAAATATATTGAAATACATAAAAAAACCATAATAAAAAAATCTTAACTGATTCAAAGTTAAGATTTTTATATACTTAATTAATGGCGGAGTGAGAGGGATTTGAACCCTCGCAGCAGTTGCCCGCTCTACATCCTTAGCAGGGACGCCTCTTCAGCCTCTTGAGTATCACTCCATGCCCGATAAATAAATTTTACTATAATACTAAATATTTGTCAATTTTTTTTTAATAAAATTATTGAAAAAAAAACAATTATAGTTTAAAATTAATATATGAAAGTAGGTAACGTAATGCAAATAGATTATATAAAAAAACGTTTAATTACTAGTATGATTGCAATTTTATTGTTAGTAATAGCATTATTTGGTATTACATATGCCTATTTCACAACAAGGGTAAAAGAAAATATTAGCGATAAAAATGTAGAAGTTTCAGCTGGAAAGTTAGAACTTACTTATGGTGATGGAAATGGAATAATAAAAATAGACAAAATTGAGCCTGGTGATGATATTCCAGAAAAGACTTTTACAGTAGAAAATACGGGTACACATAAAATAGATCATTATGAGATAATATTAGAAAATTTACTTAATCAATTAGAATATTATAAAGATTTAACATATGAATTAACTTGTAGTAGTAATAAAAAAGAAAATTGTAATGGTAAAACGGGGGTCTTTCCAATTTATAGTAATAGTATAACAATAAATGAAATAGAAGTTGAAGAAATACAGACTTATACTTTAAAACTTTATTATAAAGATACAGGTGTGGATCAATCAGCTGATATGAAAAAGAATATTTATGCAAGAATAAATATTAGAGATAACTATAAAGATTATACAAAACTTAATGTATATGGTAATAGTAATGGTTTGGGAACACTTATAACTGATGAAAATGATAAACATTATAATAAATACAAAATTAATATAAATGTAGAACCAAAAAATATTTTTAATGTTTCAAATTATTCTTTACAAACCATTAATGCTAAGGATTATACAAAAGATAGCAATATTGTAAAAATAAGAGGTAATGAAGGATACGGCGAATTGGCTTGGTCAGCAGGTGAATTGAGAATTATTCCATCGAATATTTTAGAAAAGGATAAAAAATATGAAGTTGATATATTTTTGACACTTTTAGAACAAGGAAAATATAATAATTTGTTTATAATGTATTTAGGTGATGATGCAAATAATGCAAGATATAGAAAAAAATATTATGATAGTACTTTAAATAAAGAACAAACAGTATCATACACATTTACACCTAAAGTTAACGTAACTGTAATTACTTTAAGACTAAACAATAATTATTGGATGTTTGATTTAAATAAATTAAAAATAAATGAAATACAATATGAAATGTATCTAGATGAACCTTTAAGATGTTTAAATGATAAATGTGATTATATTGATTTTGTTAATAAAAAAATTGTTAGAAATATAGTTGATGAAAATGGTACTTTAAAAGAAAGACAAGATATTTTAGAACAAGACATACAGGTTATAGATATAGGTAATATAGTAGATAGAATAATTAATATTAGTGATGATACAAATAAAGCTAGTAAAGTAGAAATAGAATATGATAAATAAAATCATATTTTTTTCATGATTTAAAAGAAAAAATGTTTAATAAAAAAAATAATACTGATATAATATAATTAGATTAGTTAGGAGTTAATATATGATTATATGCATAGTAGGGCCAACAGGTATAGGAAAAACAAAACTCAGTATAGAATTAGCAAAAAAATATAATGCCATAATAATTAATGGAGATTCAATGCAAGTTTATAAAGAATTAAATATAGGAACAGCTAAGATAAAAGAAGAAGAAAAAGAAGGAATTGATCATTTTCTATTTGATATAAAAGAACCTAATGAAATGTACACAGTTTATGATTATCAAAAAGATGCAAGACAATTGTTAAATCAATATAAAGATAAAAATATAATAATAGTAGGTGGAACTGGTTTATATATTAAGGCAGCACTATATGACTATATATTTGAAGAAGAAGAAAAAAATGATCAATTCGATAATTTAACAAACCAAGAATTATATAATATGGTTTTAAAAAAAGATAAAAACAGTGATATACATATTAATAATAGAAAAAGAATGATAAGATTTTTAAATAGATCTAATACAATAAATAATAAAAATAAATTATTATATAATGTTAAATTTATAGGTTTAACTATTGATAGAAATATTTTATATGAAAGAATAAATAATAGAGTAGATAAAATGTTCGATGAGGGACTATTAGAAGAAGTTAAATCCTTATATGATAAAAATATAAATAGTAAAGCAGTTATGACAGGAATTGGATACAAGGAGATATATGATTATTTAAATGGTAATATAAGTCTAGAAGATGCAAAGAATTTAATAAAACAAAGAAGTAGAAAATATGCTAAAAGACAATATACTTGGTTTAATAATCAAATGAATATAAAATGGTTTAAAGTAGATTTTGATAACTTTAAAAACACAATAGAAAATGTTATTAATTATTTGGAGAAGTGAAATATGAATAGAGAGATAAAAGAAAAATTAGAAGAATTAAAAAAAACTAATGATAAAGAAATAATAAAAATGAAAATAATAGAATTATATTCTATACTATTAGGTTATTATTCAGGAATAAGAGATAAAAAGAATATAAATTTAAATAATGATACTATAATAAAAGATATAGATGATAGATTAAAAGAATTAACTAATTCAAACTATAGTTATATTGATGGTGTTAGTTTTAGTATAAAAGATAATTTATTCAGTAACATTAATTATTTAGTGCTTGATGATAATAAAAATATAAAAACATTATCAATAATATTAATGTCATTCTTATATGGATATGATTATGTAGATTGTATAAATTTAACTTATAAAAAACAAAAATATAATAAAAAGATGTTAGAATTAAAAAGAGTATTGGATTTTTACAAATAATAGTAAAATATTAGTCATTTAACTTGAGAAAAACATTTATGTATTATATAATTTAATTATGGTGAAGATATTATGGCAAAGAAGAAAAAACGTAAGAATACAAATGCTTCCAAAAACAAAGTAAGCATAGAATTTATAGGTTTAATATTAATTTTAATAGGAGTTATTGGAATTGGAGTTTTTGGACCAGTAGGCTCTATTATAAAACAATTTGGAGTATTTTTAGTTGGAACATATGTAAATATTCTAATATTATTTATAATTATATTAGGTGGCTATTTTATAATAAAAAGGGAAACACCTAAATTTTATTCAAGTAGATTTATTGGAATATATGTTTTAACTTTTTCCATTCTAGGATTATCTCATATGAAATATGTAGATAAAGGTTTAAAATTTAAAGATTTTATGGAACTCTCAATAGAAAAGTTAATGAGTATTAAAGGCCCTGATTTCACTAATTTATCAAATGCTGGTGGAGGAATAATAGGAGCTATAAGTGGATGGAGTTTAAAAGCTTTATTTGATAGCAAAGGTGCTATGATAGTTTATTATGTTTTAATATTCTTTGGTGTAATACTTTTATTTGACCTTTCTATTGGTGATATTTTAGATAAGATAAAAGACAGTAAAGAAAAAATTAAGAATAGACCTAAAAAAGAAAAACAAATAGAAGATGAAGAAGAAGAGAATATAGAAGAAGAAACTGAATTAGTTGATAATAAGGTAATAATTACTAGTCATGAAGATGCACATAATATAGGAAAAAATGTTCCAATACAAAATACTATAAGTGTTGAAAATACTAATAATAATTCTAATAGTAATTATAAATTACCAAGTTTAGATATATTAGATCCAATAAAGAAAAAGAAGCAAGCTAACACAAGTGAATTTTTAAATAAGACGAAAATTGCTTTGGAAAAAGTTTTAGCAGATTTTCAAATACATGGAAAAGTTGTTGAAATACATGAGGGACCAACTGTTACTCAATTTGAAGTTGAAATAGCAAGTGGAACAAAAGTAAGCAGAATAACAAGTATTAATAAAGAAATTGCTTTAGCATTAGCTGCAAAAGATGTACGTATACAAGCTCCAATACCTGGAAAAAGCACAGTTGGAGTAGAAATACCAAATAAAGTAACAAGCAGTGTGCCAATTAGAGAAGTTTTATCTAACATTCCAAGTAATATGGCAAATGCAAAAATATTATTTTCACTAGGAAAAGATATAATGGGTAGAAATTGTTGTGCAGACATGGCTAAAATGCCACATCTTTTAGTAGCGGGTTCTACTGGTAGTGGTAAATCAGTTTGTATTAATAGTTTTATTGCAAGTATATTGATTCGTATGAGACCTGATGAATGTAAGTTAGTATTAGTTGATCCAAAAAAAGTAGAATTATCTAATTATAATGGAATACCTCATTTAATGTGTCCAGTTGTAAGTGATCCAAAAAAAGCAAGTATTGCGCTTCAAAAAATAGTTGCGGAAATGGAGCATAGATATGATTTATTTAGTGAAAAAAATGTAAAAAATATTGGTGGATATAATGAATGGGTAGAAAAAACTAATATGCAAGCAAATGCAGAAATAGAAAAGAAAATGCCTTTTATAGTTGTAATTATAGATGAATTAGCTGATTTAATGTTAGTTGCTGCAAAAGAAGTAGAAGATTCAATAATGCGTATTACACAAATGGCTCGTGCAGCAGGAATACATTTGATAGTTGCAACACAAAGACCATCAACAGATGTAATAACCGGTGTTGTGAAAGCAAATATACCAAGTCGTATATCTTTCGCGGTTGCTAGTCAAATAGACTCAAGAACAATTCTAGATATGGGAGGAGCAGAAAAATTATTGGGTAAAGGAGATATGTTATATTTACCAATGGGTGAAAATGCTCCACTTCGTATACAAGGAAATTTTATAAGTGACGAAGAAACACAAAGATTAATTGATTATGTGTCAAAAGAACAGGTTGCTCAGTATGATAATACTTTAACAGAAGCAGCTCCTAACCATATGGCCGCTGGAGATGATTTTGAAAAAGAAGAGTATGATGATCCTCTTTATAATGATATTGTAGATTTTGCAATTGAAACTGGCAAAATAAGCGCATCATTAGTACAAAGAAGATTCAAAGTAGGATATAATCGTGCGGCAAGAATAATTGATTTATTAGAGGAAAGAGGAATAATAGGGCCACAAAATGGATCAAAACCTAGAGAAGTTTTAGTAAAATTAGGTGAAACTGACAATGAATAAAATATAAGATAAAAATTCTTATATTTTTTTTAGAATTTTATATTGATTTTATTTATATTATGATATAATAAATAATTATAAAAAAAAATATAATTTAAAAATTTCAAATATTTAAATTTAGGAGGTTTTGAGTGAATATAAAGGATAAAATAGATGAAATACGTGGAAGTAAAATAATGATTATTTTCAAATTAATAAAGAAGAAGTTAATATCTTGAAGTCACAAAATGTGACCTCAAAAATGATTAACCATGGTGGAGTTAGATATTTACCTTATGCATTTTCTAAAGAAGGAATAAGAACATTAAGCACAATTTTAAGAAAAGGAAATAGTAAGGAAATAATTGATGAAATATTAGATGACTTTGAAGAAAAAAAAGAAATAGTATTGTCTAATAATTCCTCATTAATCCCAGTAAATATAGGCTCTACTTATCAAAACATGATTTATGAAATAAGAGGTCAATTAGTAATGTTAGATAGTGACTTGGCAAAACTTTATGAATGTGTCAATGGAACAAAAGACATTAATAAAGCCGTAAATAGAAATAAGGTTAGGTTTCCAAATGATTTTTATTTTCAATTAACAGAAGAAGAATTTATAAACTTGAAGTTCCATTTTGGAACTTCAAGTTTGAATAATTCCCACGGTGGTACTAGAAAACTTCCTTATGTTTTTACAGAACAAGGAGTAGCAATGTTAGCATCAGTATTAAAAACAGAAATTGCATCAAAAATAAGTGTTGGTATAATGCGAACCTTTGTTATGATGAGAAAATATATTTCTAAAACACTAATAAATTCTGACGCAATAATAAATAATCACGAAAATAGAATCAAAAAATTAGAAGAAACATTTAATAAATTAGAAGTAAAAAAAGAGCATTTATTTTTTGAAGGACAAATATATGACGCATATTCATTGTTAATTGAAATATTAAGTGTTGCAAAAGAAGAAGTCATAATAATAGATAACTATGCTGGTAAAGAACTATTTGATATATTGAAAGATATAAAATGTAATATAAAAGTAATAACAAAAAATATTAGTGATGAATTAATAAAAAAATATAATAAACAATACAATAATGTAGATATAATAAAAAATGATATATTTCATGACAGATTTATAATAATAGATAGAAAAATATTGTATCATTCAGGATCGAGTTTTAAAGATTTAGGTAAAAAGTGTTTTGCAATTAATAAAATAGAAAATAAAAATATTTTAAAAATCTTATTAAAAGAAATAAACTATTCGATCGAATAGTTTATAATAACATTTTATATCTGTTAACTAATCCATTTATTTTAACAAAATTTTCATTAGAAAAATTATTTTTATATTTGCTCAAAGTAAATGAATTAGGATTAGTTAAAACTTCCTTATATCTTGTTTTAATAAAATTAAATATAAAATCTAATTCATTTCCGTTTAATCTAATATTGTTTTTTAAAGCAAACGAATTAATATCTTCTTTAGATAATTTACTAATATAAGGCTCAACTAAGTTCAACATATAATCACCATTATATAATATGTTTCTACGATAAATATAATTACCAAAACTTGCTTTAAAATAAATATAGTGTATAATAAAGATCAACGAGGTGACTTATGGAAAAATATATTGGTGATATTTATTTAATTACAAAAATAAATAAAAAATTATTAAAGTATTTATCAACAAATGATATTATAGATGATGATTACTTAGTAGCATGTGAATATGTACTTGCTAAAGAAAATGCATCTCTAATAAAGAAAGAAAATTATTATATTGATGTAGAAAACTTAGATGAAAAAGATTTAAATAATCTACACGATAATAAATTGTTAAAAACCGAAATATATGATCCATTCATTGGACAATTATTTGTAAAAAATATAAGAAAAATAAAAGAATTAAAAAATATTTTTAAATAAGAGTATTTTTTATATTTTTTTTCATAATAATAAAGGGTGACATTATGAAAAAAAGAATACTTTATATATTATTAATAATACTTTATACAATATCTATAAGTAGAATTAGCTATTTAATGATTTATAAAAAAGGATATTATAAAGAAATTTTAAAACAAAAAAACAATAAAATCATATATGGTAATAGTGCTCCAAGAGGTAGAATATTAGACAGATCTGGTAATATTATTGTAGATAATGTAGGAATTAAAACTATTATTTATAATAAAATAAAAAATATTGAATTAAAAGATGAAATAGATATTGCAACAAAACTTAGTGAAATAATAGGGATAGATTTTGGAAATAATGAAGAATTAAAATATTACTATTATATAACTCATAAAAATACTATTAATAAATTAGTAACTGATGAAGAATTTACAAGACATAAAGAGAGAAAAATAAATGATCAAGAGTTGTTAAAAATTAAATTAGATAAAATAACAGAAGATATGATTAACAGCATGAGTGATATTGAAAAAAAAGCAAGTAAAATTTATAGTATTATGTCTAAAGGGTATAATTATGAAGATAAATATATAAAAAAAAATTGTACAGATGAAGAATATAGTAAAGTAATTGAACTAAATTTACCTGGTATTAGATGTGAATTATCTTTTAAAAGAATTAATAATTATAAAGATACATTAAGTAATGTTATTGGAACCATAGGTTTAATTCCTAAAGAAGAAATAGAGGAGTATAAAAAGTTAGGATATACTAGCAATGATATTGTAGGTACAAGTTATTTAGAAAAATATTATGAAGAATATTTAAAAGGAGAAAAAGCTAAATATAAAATAAATAATGATAATACAATAAGTTTAATAAGTGAAGAAAAAAGAGGAAATGATTTAGTACTTAATATAGATATTAATCTACAACAAAAAATAGAAAATATATTAGAAAAAGAAATATTAAAATCTAAAGATTATAAAAGTACTAGATATTATAATGGTTCTTATATAATTGTTAGTGATCCAACAGATGGTAGCATCATTAGTATGGTGGGTAAGAGTTATAATAATGGAGAATTTTATAATAATGAAATAGGTAATATAAATAAAAGTTATACAGTAGGTAGTGTTGTTAAAGCAGCTACTATTTCAATTGGATATAAATATAATATTATAGATATTGGTACAACTGGTTACGATTCATGTGTTAAATTAAAACATAAAACACAAAAATGTAGTTGGAAAAATTTAGGAAGAGTTAATGATTTAAGAGCATTACAAGAATCTAGTAATTATTATCAATTTTTAATAGCAATAGGATTAACAGGTGAAAAATATAAATATAATATGAGTTTAAATAATTTGGATTATGCTTTTAAAGTATATAGAGATACATTGGCAAGTTATGGATTGGGAAGTATAACAGGAATCGATTTAGAAAATGAAAATATAGGTATTATAGGTAAAACAATAAGTGATGATTTATTACTAAATTTAAGTATTGGACAATATGACACCTATACACCAATAGAATTAACACAATATATTAATACAGTTGCAAATAATGGAAATAGAATAGCATTATCTTTGATGAAAGAAATAGTTAATGAAAAAGGTGAAATTGTTTTAAAAAATGAAAGTAAAGTTTTAAATACAGTAGATTTAGAAGATAAATATAAAAATAGAATAAAAGAAGGCTTAAGAAATGTATCTCTTTATGGAACTGGTAGTTTTTATATAGATAAGAAATATAAAGCTAGTAGTAAAACAGGAACAAGTGAATCAGTTTTAGACACAGATAAAGATGGTATCAGTGATACCTATGCTACAACTAGAACTTTTGTATCCTATATGCCTAGTGATGAACCAATATATAGTCTAGTAATTGTAAGCCCAAATATAGACTATAAAGAAAGAGAAAATACACGTACATACCCAATAAATATGTATTTATCTAGACAAGTAAGTAAAATTTTATTTGATAATTAGTTTATTCTTTGTTATAATACTTATAGTTTTGTAAACAAAGGAGGTTATTTTATGGCAAAAGGAAAAACTGATGCAAGATGCCTAGTTGGATTAAAATGTCCTAAATGTGGTTTTATGATAAGACATACAGAAAAGAATACAAGAAATACAACTGAAAAATTAGAAATAAATAAATATTGTCCTAAATGTCAACAACATCAAACTTTTAAAGAAGCTAAAATAGGAAAATAATTATTTAAGAAAGGAGTTTATATATGAATATTAATATAAATGAAATTAAAAATGGTATGACTATTATTATAGATGGTAAATTATGCTTAATAGAAGAATTTCAACACGTAAAACCTGGTAAAGGTAGTGCATTTATGAAAATGAAATTAAGAAACTTAAGAACTGGTTCTTTAGTTGAAGATACTTACAATACTAATATCAAAATTGAAAGAGCTAGAGTAGATAAATCTAAAATGAATTATTTATATAATGATGGAACAAATTATGTATTTATGAATAATGAAACATATGAACAATTAGAAATACCAGAAGAAAAATTAAAAGATCAAATTAAGTTTTTAAAAGAAGGTATGGATATAGATATTTCTACTTATGAAGGTGAAATTATTGGAATTACATTACCAGAAAAAGTTGAATATGAAGTTACTGAAACTACTGAAGCAACAAAAGGTAATACTACTAATAACGCTACTAAAGATGCAACAATTGAAACTGGATATACTTTAAGAGTACCATTATTTATATCTCAAGGAGAACATATAATTGTTTCTACATTAGATGGAAAGTATGTATCAAGAGCTTAATATTTATAAGTTCTTTTTTTATTCTTTTCTTTACAGAAATAAATTTACATTTATTGTAAATAATAATAGTAATATGATATAATTTTTAAGGAAGAGTTGATATTTTATGTATAGAAAAACTTATGTAGAAATAGATTGTAACAAGTTAGAAAATAATATAAAAGAAATAAAAAATAAATATAATGATTATAAATATTATATTGGTGTTGTGAAAGCTAATTGTTATGGTCATGGTATAGAAAGTATAAAATATTTAATAAAAGGTGGAATAAATTATTTAGCAACATCTAGCTTAGAAGAAGCAATAAAAATAAGAGAATTATATAACGATATTCCAATATTAGTATTAGAACCAATACATTATGAAGATATATTAGTTGCTACTAAAAATAATATAGATATAACAATAGATAATAAAGAATTATTTGACAAACTAATAAATAATAATATAAATATTAAGTTTCATATAAAAATAGATAGTGGTATGAATAGATTTGGTTTTAAAGATAAAAATGATGTTAAATATGTATTTGATAATAGTAATACAAAAGTTAAATTAATTGGTATATATACACAACTTTATAGTGGTGCAGGAAATAGTTTAAAAAAAGAATTAGAACAATTTAAAGATTTAACTAGTTTAATTGATTTAAATAAAATAGATATAGTTCATATAGATAGAAGTTTAACATTAGAACAACATGAAAAAATAGAATTTACAAATGGTATAAGGCTAGGTATAGTAATGTATGGATTTAATAAATATAGATATCCACTTTCTTGGAAAAGAAAATTATATAATAAAATTTTTAGAATTAAAGATAATTATAAAGAATCTATTTTAAATCTTGGTACAGTATTAAAATTTTATACTGAAGTAATAGAAACTAAAAAAGTTAGTAGTAATGAAATAATAGGTTATGGAGGTATGTATGATAACAATAATAATGTTATTGTTGGAATATTACCTTATGGATTTGCAGATTATTTATTTATAAATAAAAGTTATGTTTATATAAATGGTAAAAGATATAATATAGTTGTTAATTATATGGATGTAACTAGTGTAATAATAGATGAAAGTGTTAAAGTAGGAGATAAAGTAGAAATATTTGGAGATAATATTAGTATAAGAGAAGCAAGTAGGTTAGCAAATGCTAACGTATATAAAACAATATGTAGTATTACTAATAGAGTTCCAAGAGTTTATATATATAATGATGAACGAAAAGAAATAGAATATTAGGTGAAGATATGAAAGAATTTAGATGTTTAATAATAGGAAATGATATAAATGCATATTACTTAGCAAGATGTTATCATGAATTTACTGGTAAGAAAGCAGATTTAATATCAATTGATATACCAGGACAAAAATCATTTGCATATACAAGATATACAAAAATATTAAATATAAAATACATAGAAAAATTATGGGATGAAAATATATTTTTAAATGCATTAGAAGAATATTATAATTTACATAAGGGAGAAAAAATATTACTTGTTAGTAGTAATGAAACTTATGGGGAGTTCATTGCTAAAAATCAAAATAAATTAAAAAAGAAATTTTATTTTAATTATCCTAGTGTAGAATTACAAAGAACTTTAGTTAATAAAGAAAGTTTTTATAAAACTTATGCTAAAAGTGTTTTAGATTTACCTAAAACTATATATTTTGATTGTAAATTAGATGATAAAGTTAAGAAAAAAATAAATTTTCCTGTAATAGTTAAACCTGCTAATGTAATCTTATTTAAACATATTAATTTTAAGGGTAAGAAAAAAATATATAGACTTAATACTATGGAAGAATTAAATGAAGTAATAGGTTATTTTAAAAATGGTGGATATGATGATACATTAATAATACAAGAATATATTCCTGGAGATGATTCACATCTATTTGATGCAGTAGTTTATGTAGATAAAAATCATGAAGTTAAATTAATTTCGTTTGCTCAAATAGGATTGCAAGAACATTCATCTAAAATGATAGGTAATGCTGCTGTTTTAATAAATGGTTATTCAGAATTTCCTGGTGTAACAGACCAAATAAATAAAATTAAGAAATTTATGGAAAAAATAGAATATCAAGGTTTTGCTGAATTTGATATGAAATATGATGAACGTGATGGAAAATATAAAGTAATGGAAATTAATGCTAGACAAGGTAGATGTTCATATTATATTACTCCATGTGGATTTAATTTAATTGAAATATTATATAAAGATTTAATATTAAAAGAAGAATTAGATTATCAAATAGTAGAAAATCAACAATTAGAAACATTTGTACCAAAATATATAGTAAAAAAATATATTACAAATGAAAAATATAAAGAAAAGGTATTAAGTTTATGGAAAGATAGAGTTAATCCACTTTCTTATAAGATAGATAATGACTTCTTACGTAAATTATTATTAATTAAAATTGCTTATAATTACATTGTGGCATATAAGGAAGCAAACTGGGATTGGAAGTGATATAATGTGTGGATTTTGTGGATTTAGTGATAAAAGAAGTATAAATGATAAAAAGAAAATAATAAAAGATATGTCTGATAGAATTATTCATAGAGGACCAGATAGTGATGGATATTATGTAGATAAAAATATTGCTATGGGTTTTAGAAGACTATCCATAATTGATTTAAAAGGTGGGAATCAACCATTATATAATGAAGATAAAAGTGTAGTAGTTATGTTTAATGGTGAAATATATAATTTTATGGAATTAAGAAGTGATTTAGAAAAATTAAATCATAAATTTAAAACTAATAGTGATACCGAAGTAATAGTACATGGATATGAAGAATATGGAACAAATATATTTAATAAATTACGTGGTATGTTTGGAATAATAATATATGATAAAAATAAAAATATATTAATTGGTGCTAGAGATTATTTTGGTATAAAACCATTCTATTATTATAATAATGGTAATTTATTTATGGTTGGAAGTGAAATTAAATCTTTCTTATCTCATCCTGATTTTAAAAAAGAGTTAAACAATAAAGTATTAGGAATGTATTTATCTTATGGTACTAATCATTTAGAAGAAACATTCTTTAAATATACTAAAAAATTAAAACCAGGACATTATTTAATTTATAAAGATGGTAAAGTTAGTACACATGCTTATCATAAATTAGAATATAATAAAGTTAATAACAGCTACGAATATTATGAAAAATTAGTAGAAGAAACATTAGAAAGTTCAATTAAATATCATCAAATAAGTGATGTTGAAGTAGGTTCGTACCTTAGTGGTGGAGTAGATTCATCATATGTTGTTAGTATGGCTAAACCTAACAAGACATTTACTGTTGGATTTAAAGGTAAAGGGTTTAGTGAAATAGATTATGCTAAAAGTTTATCAGATCATTTTAATGTAAAACATTACAGTAAAGTAATTAGTGGAGATGAATTTTTTGATATATTGCCAACAGTACAATACCATTGCGATGAACCTAGTGCTAACGTTAGTACAGTTCCATTATATTTCTTAAGCAAACTTGCTAGAAGTCAAGTTAAAGTTGTATTATCTGGTGAAGGTGCTGATGAGATGTTTGGTGGATATAATGAATATAATGATTCTCTAGGTGAAAAATTATATTTATCTTTACCATTATTTATTAGAAGTGGAATATCACATATAATAAAACCATTACCATATTTTAAAGGTAAACATACATTAGAAAAATATGGAAAAGATATTAGTAAAAGATATTATAATAAAACAGAAATGTTTTTAAATGATGAAATAAAAGATATATTAAATGAAGATTATATACCAGATATTACACCATATGATTTATGTAAGCCATATCATGATGAGACTAAGGGAGAAAATGATGTACTTAGAAAAATGTATATTGATCTTAACTTTTGGCTTCCTAATGATATACTTTTAAAAGCAGATAAAATGTCTATGGCAAATAGTGTAGAATTACGTGTACCATTTTTAGATAAAGAAGTATGGAATATATCTAAAAAACTTCCTACAAAATATATGGTACATGATAATCAAACTAAATATATATTTAGACAAATTGCAAATAAAGTTATTCCAACAGAATGGGCTAAAAGAAAAAAATTAGGTTTCCCAGTACCATTTGGTAATTGGATTATGGAAGAAAAATATTATAAAAAAGTAAAAGATATGTTTAATAAAGATTTTGTTAGTACATTCTTTAATAAAGATAAAATTAATGAAATGTTAGATAATCATTATAATAATGTATTACGTAATGGTAAAAAAATATATACTATATATTCATTCTTAATATGGTATGAAAGATTCTTTATAACAGAAAAATAATCTACGTTTTGTAGATTTTTTTCATACATAAAAAAACATAAGTATTATATAATACTATGTTATTTATATTAATTAGATATTTTTAAATGTAATTTATTTTTAATTTTATTAATAAATTCTTTACCAAATACTTCATTAATAACATTTAATTTATAAGTAATAAATATATATATTATTGCACCTATTATAGAATTAATTATAGTAGTAATGATTGCACCACTTCTTGTCATTAAATCAAATGGCAAAACTTTATTTAATGTAAATAATACCATAAACATAATTATAACTGCAAATAACATTTTATATGTTAAGTTAATAGTACTTTTAAATTTTAAACCTTTACTTTCTTTCTTTAAATAATATATACTAACACCTATACTTAAAAAGTATCCTATACAAGTAGCAATTATACTACCTATAAAACTTTCAATTCCTATATATTTACATAAATACATCATTGGAACATCTAGTATACCATTTGTCACAAAACCTAACATAACAGATAAATATACTGCTTTAAATTTATTCATTGATTGTAGCATTGTAGAAGTAGATATATTAATATTAACTAATAATGCTGTAAAAATATTTATACTAAGTATTAATCCACCATATTTATTTGTATTATAAAATATAGTCCAAATTGGAGTAGATAAAATACTTATTCCAACAGTCATTGGTATAGAAGTATAAAGTATAATTTGTAATGCTTTATTTATTTTTAAATTAACATTTTTATAATCTTTTTTTACATAACTAGATACTATATTAGGTATTAAACTCATTGTCATACCAAGTACTATCGAATTAATAATCATAGATATTTTAGGACACCATGTTGATATACTAGACGTAATAAATTCTACATCACTAGCACTATATCCTAAATGTTGTATTGTTCTACTTACTAATATCATATCAGTAGAAGAATATACGTTAGTTATTAAATTTATAATAATTATTGGTATTGAGTAGCTAGCAATTTTTTTAATAATTTCTTTATTTGTAATAGAATCTTTTTTATACTCTTTATCTAAATGTAAATCTTTCTTATTATGTTTTATTTTTATTAATAGGTATAAATCAGCTGCTAAAGCTCCAAAGAATGCACCGAGTAATGATATTCCAACAGCAAGTGTTAATGTTCCATTAAATACTTTATATATTAAATATGATCCAAGTAGCATAATTGCTATTCTAACAACTTGTTCTATTAATTGACTAACACTAGATGGTGTCATTATTTTATGACCTTGTAAATATCCTTTTGTTATACTTAAAAATGGTACAACTAATATGGATACTGAAACACATCTTATAACGAATGCAATATCATTTATAGTATTTCCACCAGTCATATCTCCAATTATTAAATGTGCTATTGGTTTTGCAAATATAAATAATAACATAAAAGATAATATAGATAATAAACTAATTATTTTTTTAGATATTTTATATGTTCTTGTTTTTGCTTCTAAATATCCAAGTGTTTCATATTCACTAATTAATTTGCTAATAGCATTCGGTATACCAGCACTAGATATACTTAAGAAAATTAAATATATATTATAGGCATAGCTATAAAGTGCTGCACCACGAGATCCTACTATTGAATAAAATGGAACAACATATAACATACCTAATATTTTTACTAAAAAAATAAATACAGTAGCTATAACAGTTCCTTCTACAAAACTATTTTTTTTCATTTAATCATTCCTTACATAAGAAAATTATATAATATTTATTAATATTTTTCATTATTTATCTTTATTTTATACATTTTATATACATAAACTATTTTAGAATATATAATATTTCTTATTTGAGTTTATGGGAAAGTATTAATAATGAAAACTTCAAAGGTGTCGAATTCGACACGTTTAAAAATGAAGCAGGTAGTAATAAATTTAAAATGTCTCCACAGAAATGGATTAAATAAACTAATGCAGTTGGTATTATTTCTTAATCAGGTAATAATGGTGGAACATATGCTAGAAATGATATTGCTTTTGAATTTGCATATTAGCTTTCTCATGAATTTAAACTTTACTTAATAACTGAATTTCAACGATTAAAGAAAGAAAAGCATACCAAAACAAAATTGATTGGAATGCTAATAGAGTTTTAGCAAAAGTTAGTTATGTAGTTCATACTGATGCTATTAAAAGTATTATTGTTCCCACTTTATCTGAAAAGAAAAAGAGTTTGTATATGCTGAAGAGGCTGACGTTTTAAATGTTGCATTATTTGGTATAACTGTTAAAGAATGGCGAGAAAATAACCCTGAAATAGCTGTTAAAGGAAATATTAGAGATTGTACTGATTTACTTCATTTAGTTGTATTGAATAATCTTGAGAATATTAATGCTGAATTAATTGAAATGAAAATACCGCAAAATGAGAGACTTGTTAAATTAAATAATATTGCAAAAAAACAAATGGAATTATTAAAAAATAATAAATCATTTAATAATCTTGAATATATTGAAAATAAAGTTAATAGTAAGCAAGAATTACTTATATGAAAAATCGATGGATTAATATTAATTTTTTTGTTCTTATTAATAAAAATTATTGATTTCTACTTTATTATTGTTTTATAATATTTATTGTTATTAGAAAGAGAGTAGTTATGGAAAAAGATTTATTAAACAAAATTTATAAGTTAGGAAAATGTATATTATTAATGTTATTATTAATATTAGTAATATTAGTTGTAGGTGTATCTAAAATGTATACATCAAATAGTAATAATAGTGAAAGCTCTAGCAATGAACGTGAATATAATACTCATTATGATGTATCGATGTTTAAAAAAATAAATGCTAGCGATTTAAAAAATGAAACTAAAGGTAAATTAAGTGTAGTATACATTGGACGTTCTACTTGTGGATGGTGTAGTGCTTTCTTACCAAATTTATGGGATGCACAAGAAAAATATGGATATACTACATTATATATTGATATAGCAAAAATAATGGACTTTGAAAATGGTGGTATAACTGATCAATCTTCTTATGATATTATGATAAAATTAACTGGTAAAGGTTATGAAGATTATGTTGAAAAGAATTTTGGTTCAACACCTATGATACTTATAATGAAAGATAATAAAATAGTTGGTGCTCAAACTGGATATTCTGAATATAATGAGTTTGAAAAACTATTAAATAATTCTGGAATTAATAAAGATTAAATTACTAAAAAATCGTACTAAAATAAACAGATTTTAATAAACTGTATAGTACGATTTTTATTATTTGTAAATTCGACAAAAAAAGCTAAAAAAAGTATAAAAAAACTATTGAACATATAAAAAACAAGTGCTATATTTTAAACACTGTATTTAATTTAGAAATTGTCAAAACATTTTTGTGAGGAGATGATGAGTTACAATTATCAAATAATTATTGATAGTTATATAAAAAATAAAAAAACAGATAATTATAAAGTTATAAAAATACAAGGAGGAATAATAATGTTAGAAATTAATAATATAAAAAAAGTATATAAAACAGGAAATTTTACACAAATAGCACTAGATAACATAAGTTTAAAATTTAGAAAAAATGAATTTGTCACAATATTAGGACAATCTGGTAGTGGTAAAACAACTCTACTAAACATTTTAGGAGGACTTGATAAATATAATAGCGGAGATTTAATAATTAATGGTAAAAGTACCAAAAAATTTAAAGATAAAGATTGGGATGCATATAGAAATAAAAGCATTGGTTTTATATTTCAAAGTTATAATTTAATTAATCACATAAGCGTATTAAAAAATGTAGAAATGTCCTTAAAATTAAATAATATTTCTAGAACAAAGAGACATAAATTAGCATTTGAAGTTTTAGATAAAGTAGGATTAATAGAACATATTAATAAAAAGCCAACTGAACTTTCTGGAGGACAAATGCAAAGGGTTGCAATTGCAAGAAGTTTAGTAAATGACCCGGATATTATACTTGCAGATGAACCAACCGGAGCATTAGATTCGAAAACAAGTATACAAATAATGGATATAATAAAAGAAATATCAAAAGAAAAATTAGTAATAATGGTTTCACATAATAAAGAATTAGCAAATTTATATTCAACAAGAATAATAGAATTAAAAGATGGAAATTTAATAAGTGATAACAATCCAGTTACAGATGATGAAGAAATTTTAACAAACTATAAATTGAATAAAACAAAAATGTCTTTTAAAGAAGCATTATCATTGTCATTTAATAATATAATGACAAAAAAGGGTAGAACATTATTAACATCTTTTGCATCAAGTATAGGAATTATTGGTATAGCCCTTATTTTAAGTTTATCAAATGGTTTTAATAAACAAATAGAAAAATATGAAAAGGGAATACTTTCTGCAATGCCAGTCTCAATATCTACTGATAGCGTTAAGATGGATGAAGAGACTATGGAAAAAATGAGTGGCAAAAACCAAGAAAAATATCCTAAGTACCAATATGTGATCCCTAAAAAAAGTAATGAAGAATTAATAGTGCGTAGAAATAATATTACAGAAGATTATATAAAATATGTAGAAAATACACCAAAATCTTATTCATATGGAATATCCTATATGAGAAATACAAATATTAATTTTATTCAAAAAATAAATGATAAGATTACTATGGTAAATAACAACTCAATTACAACAGTTACAATACCAAAATCTTTTGATAACAAACCATTCTTAAATATATATTACGATATTTTAGATGGAAGACTTCCAAAAAACAAAGATGAAATTATATTATTTGTTGATTCAAACAATAATGTTGATGAAAATATAATAGAATCATTAGGTTTAGATAAAACAAAAAATACTACATTTAAAGATTTATTAAATTCTAATATAAAAGTTGTTATGAATGACGATTTATATAAGAATAATAATGTATATTTTAAAATAAGTAATGAATATGAAAAAATGTATAAAAATGCCTTAGAGCTTAAAGTGGTTGGAATATTAAGAATGAAAAAAGATTTTCCATCATATATAACTTCATCTTCATTAGGTTATACAACAGAATTTATTGATTACTATATAAAAATAAATGATGATTCTAAGATAGTTAAAACTCAAAAAGAAAGCAACATCAATGTTCTAACTGGAATGCCTTTCGATAACTCTGATTTAACAAAAGAAAATATGATAGCATATTTAGGTGGAAATTCTGTTCCAAGTGCAATCATGTTATATCCAAAAGATTTTAACAGCAAAGATAATTTGTTAAAATATTTAGATAGATATAATAAAGATAAAAAAGATATAGATAAAATTATTTATACCGATCAAGCTAAAATGATCTCTAGTATGAGTGGTAAAGTAATGAATGCTGTTACAATTGTTTTAGTTGCGTTTAGTTCAATATCACTATTAGTTTCTTCTATAATGATTGGAATAATAACTTATATTAGTGTACTTGAAAGAACAAAGGAAATAGGCATATTAAGATCTATCGGTGCAAGAAAAAAAGATATTACTCGCGTATTTAATGCAGAAACATTTATAATAGGCTTAACAAGTGGTTTAATTGGAGTAGTTATTGCATATTTATTAACAATTCCTGCAAACAATATAATATATAAATTAACTGATTTATCACATGTAGCAATCTTAAACCCAATTCACGCTATAATTTTAATTATCATCAGTATGACATTAACAATGATTGGTGGTTTTATTCCTGCTAAGATTGCTAGTAAAAAAGACCCTGTTATTGCTCTTAGAAGTGAGTAAATTATTGATTAATAAAAAATCGAATTATATAATATATTATTAAGGAGCGTGATATGATGCGTAGTCCAAAAGTAGACAAATTTTATTTAAGGTTAGAATTTAATAATTTTATGAAAGAAAATAATATGTTTAGTAATGAATTTATAAATTATTTAAAAGATAAAACTAAAATATTAGGTATGTATGGATGGTTTGGTTGTTTTCCTATATATGACAAAGATAATAAGTTAATTAGTATCAGACTTTTAATACCTGAACTAAATTCTATCGATGATTTATTAATATGGATACATGAATACACACACGCTTATGAACTATATCAGAATTTAGGAAAAACTTTTGTAGAAGATAAAGAACATAGTGAAGAACTGGCAGTTAATATGGAAAATAAATATAAACAACTAAGACTGATAAAAAGCAAGAAAATTTGACTTTACCGAACAAAAGTGCTATAATTAGTGTACTAATGAGGGGAAAAATACAAAAAACTTTACATATTTTGTCAAACATAAATCGAATATTTTTACATAAAATCTTATTAGTGATATTATAAAGTCTTTGTAAGGGGGAAAAAGATATTATGATAGAGACTATAATAAAAAAAGTAAAATTATTTTTAAGAAAATTAGAAGTAAGTAAAATCAATTATTTAAATCATAAGTTTAAAAAATATATTATTAAATATGAAGAAGATAAAGATAATATAAAAATATATAATTCTTGTGGAGATTATAAAATAGTAAAAAATACAATTCCTAGTAAAGTAAAAATAATGGAAATTATAAAAGATCATGAAAATGAAATAAATGAACGAATTGAAGACTATAACAATAATAAAGAAGATTATAAAATCATTATAATTAGTAGTGCCTTATTATTATTTGCATTAGGATGTACATTCGTATTTAGTTTCTTTGTTGGAAGTTATATATTATTTTTCTTAACGTTGTTTTCTTTCATAATAATGTTAATTATGTTTTCATTAAATACTTATAATACATTTATAAATAGAGAAGAAATAAAAAGATTAGAAAATATAAAAAACAATAAAATAATATTAGATGATAAAGAATTAAAAAGTGTTTTTAAAGATAGTTTTATATATTTAAAAAATTACTTTTATGAAATAATTTTAAAAATAATTGATTTAATTGATGACATTAAGGTAAAATTTTAATTAATTTTATCTTTTTTGTGCTATAATTAACTAAACGGAGTTGATAGAAATTATGAAAAGAGTATTAACAGGTTTACAACCAACAGGTGTAATAACACTAGGAAATTATATTGGTGCAATTAGACAAATGGCTGAAGTTGATGATACTACAGAGAATTTTATTTTCATTGCTGACATGCATGCTATTACAATAAATCAAGATCCAACTACATTGAGAAACAACATAAAAAGCTTGGTGGCACTATATTTAGCATGTGGAATAGATCCTAAAAAAAATACTATATATATTCAATCTGATAATCCATATATTGCTAGCATTAGTTGGATGCTTGAATGTAATACTTATTATGGAGAATTATCAAGAATGACACAATTTAAAGATAAATCTAAAAAGAACGCTAATTTTACTTCTGGACTATTGACTTATCCAGTATTAATGGCTGCAGATATACTTGCTATGGATATTGATTTAGTTCCAGTAGGAATAGATCAAAAACAACATGTTGAACTTGCAAGAGATATTGCAATTAGATTTAATAATAAATATGGTGAAACATTTAAAATTCCAGAACCATTAATTAAAGAAGCTGGTAC
>CAKOHQ010000004.1 GCA_934085875.1 uncultured Bacilli bacterium
TCCTTTCGGAAATGTATTTTATCATATTTTTGTAGTCCCTCTTTTTTATTAATGTCTACTTTAAGGGGTGCATTTCATAAATAGTATCCCTTCTTTTTAGGTGAATTAACACATTTTCCCATTGATTGCTCTTCTAATGGAAGATCCTACTGCTTGTCCTAAATTAAACATTACAGATACTGTACGCATCATAGCATTTAATAAAGCACTACTAAATCCTCCTTTTATTTGTAACATTTCTTCTTGTTTTAATTCAATCATTTCCCTTTTTCTCCTTTCTTTTTTAACATCTTTTAGGATGAATATATCCATCTACAATTCCTATTAAGAATGAGGCGAAAGCACTAAATCCTGCCATTAAGCCCCAATTTACGCCTCCTCCTTTTACTTCTTTTAATTCATTATTTTCAATAATTTCCATACTACTCTCTCCTTTCTATTCTTTTAAATATTCAATTATTTTTTTCTTCTCTTTTGGGATTCTTATTACTAGATGGTAACCGTTTTTTTGATAATCTTTATTTAAATCTTTTACTTCTAAATAAACTTTTTGATAATTGATGTTATCTTGATAAATAATATTTGGATTAATTTTTTTCACTTTATATTCATAATGAATATTAGAAATTTGCAAGTATTTATTTTTTACTATTGTTGATACCTCCTTTTCCGGTACCAATACCTCAAGATAAAATAAGGAGTTTTTAAATAAGATTTCGGAGTGAAGTTGAATTGAAGTTTGATAATAAAAGGTATTGATTCCATAAATTATAAATAATAGTAAAATGAATACGTTTAACAAAAAGATTTTTATAATTGACTTGCACTTTCTGTTTAAAATAAGGTAAGTGTTTAACATAATTCTTTTTCTTTCCTTTGTTTCGACAAGTTCTGTAACAGTTTTCCTTGACTAAAGTATAAAGTTTGATCAAATAAATCAAGATTTTCTCTACGATGAGATACTACAATTATCGTTTTATCTGGATATTTAGAGAAAATATTTTTCAAGATTTTTCTTTCTAAGTTAACATCTACTGCATTTAATCCCTCATCTATTAATATAATCTTTTTTTCTTGCAAAAGTAATCTTGCTAAAAGAAGTCGCTGTCTCTGTCCTCCAGAGAGATTTAGACCATTTTCTTCTAATTTTGTTTGATAACCTAAGAAGAAATTTTTTACAAAATCATCTACATAAGTTATTTTGCAGATATCTAACCATTTGTTAGAATCTATTTCTTGGTAAAGGGTAATGTTATTTAGAATAGTATCTGTGTATAAAATTTCATTTTGTGACATTAGCCCTATTGAATTTCTGACATCGGAGATAGAATAATCATTTAGATCAATACCATTTAAATAAATCATATTTCTACTTATTTCATAGTATTTAAGTAGTAATTTTAAAATTGTACTCTTACCACTGCCCGAGTCACCTAATATGATTACTTTATTTCCTTTCAAAATGTCAAAAGTAATAGATTCTAATATATTTTTTTCTTGATTGTAACTGAAAGATAAGCTTTGAAATGATATTTTTCCATCTGCAACAAAATTTGTTTTGGTGCATAAATTTTCTTCTTTTACTTCAAATAAATGATTAATTCTTTTTAACGAATTTTTTGAATAAAAGTACTCTTTATTTAATTGAATAAAATTGATAATGGGTTCTAGAAAACAATTTGCAAGTGCTGTTAAGCTCATCAAGTAACCTAATGTCATTTTTTGATTCATTACAAAATAAATTCCTATAAATTGAAAAAGTAAAGTTCCGATTGTTGTAATTAATTCTTTTAAAAATGATTCCATTGTGTTAATGTTTTGATAAAAGAAATTATCATTTAATGATTTTAAATAAAGAGTTTCCATTCTTTCATTTATTGTACTTTCAATATTCATATTTTTAATTGTCTCAATGCCACTAATTGTTTCAGTTAGAAAAGATTGAATAGTAGCATTATTTTGTTGATTTAGTTTTGTATATTTTTCTAGCCATGGTCTAAAAACTAAAAATATTGCAAAATAAATCAAGATAATCATTACCATAAAGAGAAACATTTTGACATTCATAAGAATTAGAATCATTCCTGATGCGATTAAAATAATTCCATCTAAACATACAGTGAGAATTAATTGATGTATAAAGTTTTTTACATAGATTAAATCATTTAATCGACTTATCATTTCTCCTGTTGTTCTACTATGATAATAACTATAAGGAAGTAAAATTATTTTTTTGAAAGTACGTAGAAAAATTAGATAATCTAGTTTTTGGCTAAAAATAATAAAAGTTTGATTTCTGAATAAACTACTAATGATTTTGAATAATGATAAAATACCAAAGATAAAAGTTATTATTAGAAGATTATTTTTTGTGCTTTCTAGGATGAAATCAATAATAAATTGTAAATAAAAACTACAGATACAAGAAAATATTGTATAGAATAGCGAAAGAAATAGGATAGTGAAAATCATGCTTTTATTTTTAATAAGTATTTCTTTGATTATGGTATTTAAATATTTTGTTTCTTGATAAGTTTCTATTTTTTTGATTGGTCTAAGAATAAGAATATAGCCTGTCCAAATATTTTTAAACTCTTCTATTAATATTTCTCTTTGCCCAATTGCGGGATCCATTACGACTACTTTATTTTTCTTCATTGTATATACAACACAGAAATGTTCATAATTTTTATCAATGATTTGAATGATAAATGGAGTTTCTATTTCTTGTACGGTATTGTAATTGTTTGTTTTGTATCCATTAGCATTAAATCCAAGTTTTTCTGCTGCTTGTTTTAGTTGATAAAAATTTGTTCCTTCTTTGTTTGTATTGGTTAATTCGACTAACTTAGCCATTGAAATTGAACCTTTGTAATAGTGAATGATAGATAATAAAGATGCTGCACCACATTCTTTATATCCATCTTGTAAGACAATTAAATTTTTTTTCATTTTTACCTCCTCTACTTATATTATTCTTTGTTGATGAGGTAAAATCCTTCTTCTTTCTAAAATTTTTTTAAATTAATAATACTGATATAGATTTTTCTCTTTAAAAATAGGGTTTAAATGGAAAAAAATATGATTTTAAAATTTAATAATAAAAAACATATTGGCGATATGTTTTTTGGTTCTTATTTTTTATAACTATTTATTCCTTCATACTGTGATTTTTGTAACAATTGAGATGTATAATAAAAATTATAAAGAGTTTCTGGTTCACTATCCTGTATAATTGGTACACTAGAAAACTTCTTAAAATATTTATTGATGAATTGTGTTTGAAATGGTGTTCTAAACATACCAATTACAATTTCTTTGGCATATTTATAGCTTACATAATCTAAGTCTTTTACTAAACCAACAGTATCAATTACACCAATGTTATTTATGTCGGCTATTAACTTTTGGCAAAAAAGTTTATATACTTTTTTTGCTGGTTCATTAAAAGCATAACTTTCGCCTGGTCTACTCTCATTTGCGTAAATTTTTGTTCCTGCCGCTGCTAACCATAGATTTGCAAATAGTGCAGATTCTTTTAAAGATTCATCTGCAATCGGTTGCTTAGTTTTTATATCCACAACCTTAAAAGTTTGAGGATTATTAAAATCAATTTCAATAGTATATTTATTCACTAAATCATGCAATTCTTCAAATGTTGGAAGATAATTTTTGGGGTTATTTTTTTGATTATTCTTTGAATTAATCAATATTGTTCTTATAAATTCTAGCGGTGATAAATAGCTACCATCTTCTTTAAAAAGAATTTTTCCGGTTTCATTATGAATATAGTGTTCCCGATCCATCATTTTAAAAATTTCAATTGTTATAAAGTTTTCTAATGTAAATGATTGATTGTTATAATAAATAATTGTAGATTTTTCCTCTTTACTAAACTTAGATAAAATATTATTTAGATATTCTTTTTTAATGTTGTTATCCAATCTATCTAAGTCATTTTTATATTTTTGAGTACTTTTTTCTAAATTACTTAACTTACCGCTTGATTGATGTAATTCAATGTTATACATTAAACTCCTTATTCTTGTAGTATACTGTGAATAATTGTGATAGAAATTATCATTTCCCTTTTTTTCATCTAGACGCATAAATTCTAAATTTTGTTCAAGAAATGAACTGATTGTTATTATATCTTTTAAATATATTTCATAGAAAAAAATAGTTTTTTTGCTGTTATATTTTCGGTAATCATAATCCTTTAAAACATTTATAATATTAGATATTCTATTGTATAAAATATTATTTAATTTATATAAAATAGCTCTTTTTTGTTCTTCTGTTTTTTTTGACATATTTATGCTATTTAATTGTTTATGTCTTATTTCATATATTATAAAGTCTTCATACATTTGTTCGGTTTCAAAGGATATATTTTTTTCTTCTAGCATTTCTTCTAATGTTTTTGAAGTTCCATCTTTATTAAAAATATTATCCAGAGATGGATACTTTTTTACTAGTTCAAAATAATTACTTGAAACGATTTTTCTGATATTTTCAACATTAAACTTTTCTTTTGATATTTTTTTCTTTGTGCCATCTTGATTAGTAATTGTTACATATTCGTATTGAAATCTTCTTTCCTTAATATATTTACTTTTTTCTTTAATCATTGTTCTTGCTATATCTTCTCTGTTATGAATACCATAGAATATACTTGCAATGTAGTAGCCGTTTTTTTGAGCATCTTCTTCTATTTCATTGAATAAATAGTTTTCTCCTGTTTTATACTCTTTCATCCCAAATAACTTTTGAATTGTCATTTCTAGTCCGCGGATACTATTTTTTTTCGTAACTGATTCTATTTCTTGGATTGCATGAGTATTTTCATGGGCAGCACATTGTATCATTCGTTGTAAATTATCGTAAAATCCTTTAACATTTGATTTTTTTGCATTCATTGCAATATACATTCCACAATTATAGCCGCCAGTAAAACTATTGTCATCATTTTCTATTTCTACTATCCTAATTGTTGGTTTTATCCCATAATATCCTTTTTCAGAAAAAGTTAAAGTGGATACATAATTAAATAAAAATTTTAATTCATATTCGGATGTAGGAATATTATTTTCTTCAAGAATTTTTGTTGCATATTTTTTCAACTTTTCTTGATCTTTTTTTCGATTATAATTTAAATTTTTTTCATTAGTTACCACAAGTGAAAAAAATGTCATTAGTCTGTCTTTGTCATATGTTGAAACGGGATGATTATTCATTATATTGATATATATTTGATTTAAATTTTCTTTTAATTTTCTTTTTCCTATTTCAAATTTTTGCTGTTGACTTTGTGTAAAGTTAACTAGTTTGTGATTAGTTAGTAAGAAACTATAATTTACTAATAAAGGATTATTCATAAAAGAATTTAATAATTCATTTTTAAATTTTTCCATACTTTCTTTTAATTCCATACTTTTGGGATTATTTTGATATTTTAATATATAGTTTTCTATGGCATATATTAATCTTGCTTCTCTTTCATTATGTGTAGCAAAGGAAAAATTTTGTTGACTTTTCAATATCTTTTCTATCTCTAACTCACCAAATACACTTATTCCTATTTCGTCATATTTCATTTCTTTTTCTCCTTTTATCCTTTAATCCTAATGTTTTTTAGATTTTTTATTTGATTTTGGCTGTTTTATTGCTTCTAGGCGATTGATTTTAACTCCTAGTTTTACAAATTTTTTTTCATATTCTGTTTTAATATTTTGAGAGATGTCTTCTTGATAAAGATCTCTTGTTATAGATTTGATTTGGTAGCCAAAATTTTCTAAGGATTCTTTAGAATATTCAAATAAAGGATTGTTATCTGTTTTCATGATAATTTCGGCATTACTTTTAAAGATTTTATCATATTTTTCTAAAAATATTGGACTAGTTAATCTTCTTTTAGCGTGTCTTTCTTTTGGCCAAGGATCAGAAAAGTTAAGATATATTAAGGAAATTTCTTTGGAGAAAATAGTATCAATATAATTGGCATCTAATCTTACTAATTTTAAGTTATCAATCTCTAGTTCGTTTGACTTTTGGATTGCTCTAACGAGAACACTATCAAATTTTTCTATTCCAATAAAGTTGATATTTGGATAGCGAAGGGCATTTTCGATAATAAAGTCTCCTTTTCCCATGCCAATTTCAATATAAATTGGATTATCATTTTGGAATACTTCTTTCCATTTTCCCATATAATTGGTAGCGTCTTCTACATAGTACTTTCCTTTTTCAATAATTTCATTTGCTCCTTTAACGTGTTTTAATCGCATTGTTATTTACTCCTTTACTAAAAACTCTTTTTATTCCATAATTTGATAAATTAAAGTTTTTTCTTTTGGCGGGTTATCTGTAATCAAGAATGATTCTGTGGAGATTTCTTGTGGGTTTAATTCTTTTGAAGTATATAATGTCATTAAGGTATCGCCTACTTCTACTTTATCTCCTACCTTTTTATTTAAGATTATTCCTGCGCCATAATCTAATTTATCGTTTAAGTTTAATCTACCTGCACCTAGATGCATAGATAAATTTCCTAATAAAAGGGCATCAATTGTATCAATGAATCCAGATTTTTTGCTTAAGATTTCGCATTGATAAGTACTTTGAGGTAAATTTGAAATGTTTCCCCCTTGGGCACCTACAAACTCTAAAAATTTGTGATAAGCATTTCCGTTGGCAATATTTTTTTGAACTAATTTTTTTGCCTCTTTCGTTGAGATATTTAAATCTAAATGAACCATTTGGGTAGCAATTTCTATACATAAGTCTGTTAAATGTCCAGTTTTTCCTTGTAAAACTTCCATAGCTTCTTTTACTTCTAAAGCATTTCCAATGTTATTTCCTAGAGGAATGTCCATATTACTTAAAATGCAAACAACTTCTATCCCATGACTAGCGCCAATTTGAATCATTAATTTGGCTAACTTTTGAGCATCTTTCAATGTTTTAATTAATGCTCCTTTTCCTACTTTTACGTCTATTACTAATTTTTTTGCTCCACTAGCAATCTTTTTACTCATTATAGAAGAAGCAATTAGGGGGATGGATTCTACTGTACCTGTAACATCTCTTAGGGCATAGATTTTTTTATCAGCAGGTACTAAATTACTTGTTTGACTGACAACAGCTAGTCCAATTGTTTTTACCTGATTTAAAAATGTTTTTTCATCTAATGCAACTTGGAAACCAGGGATAGATTCTAGTTTATCGATTGTGCCTCCAGTATGACCAAGACCTCTACCACTCATTTTTGCAACACGTCCTCCACAAGATGCTACGATTGGAGCAACTATAAGTGTTGTTTTATCTCCTACTCCACCTGTTGAGTGTTTGTCTACAACTGTTCCTAAACTACTTAGATCTAACTTTTCTCCACTATTTAGCATGATTGTAGTTAAAGTAATGATTTCATGATCAGTTAATCCTTTTAAAACAATTGCCATTAATAAACTACTCATTTGATAGTCTTTAACTTCTCCTTTTAAATAGCCATTTACAGCATAAGCGATTTCTTCTTCTGATAAAATTTTTCCTAATCTTTTTTTATTAATAATTTCAATAATATTCATTTGAACACCTCTTTATTCTTTTTATTCTTTTTCATCATGATAATTGGAACGAAATAAATCTTTTTCTTGATCTGTTACTTCAATTTGAGAAATATCTGGTAAATCTTCTTTGGTGGATAATCCAAAATAATCTAGAAAATCATCTGTTGTTTTATAAAGAATAGGATGACCTGGTAAATCTGATTTTCCTGCTTCTTTAAGTAATCCTTTTGCTAATAATTTTCTTAAGACAAATACGGAGTCAACTCCTCGCATTTCATCAATTTTTGCTCTAGTAATTGGTTCGTTATAAGCAACGATTGCTAATATTTCTAAAGCAGCTTGAGATAAGATATGCGTTCTTGGATTTTCTAATAATTTTTCATAATATTCTTTATGTTCTTGTTTGGTTGTTAATTTAAGTGTATTTCCTAAGTAACTTAATCGAAGTCCTCTATTTTCTTCTTCATAATGAATTTTTAATTGATATACTAATTTTTTTGTATCTTCTTCAGATAGAGATAAAATAGACATAATTTCCTTTAATGTTAATCCATTATCTCCTTGTACATATAATAATCCTTCTAATATTCCTTCCATTACATCACCTTAATTCTATATAAATTTTGTCAAAGGAGTTTTCTTGAGTTAAATTTACTGTATTTTCTTTAGCTAATTCTAGAATTGACATAAAAGTTACAACAATATAACTTTTGTTATAATTATCAAATAAATCTTCAAATTCAGCTTTTTTCTTTGTTTTTAAGAAAGAAACAATATCACTTTTTCTTCTTTTTACACTATATTCTTTTGTTGTTACTCTTGTGGTAATTGGTTTTTCCATATTTTTACGAAGAAGAAATTTCTCCCATGCTTCAACTAAATTATCTATGGTTGCGTTTTCATCTGGGACTAATTTTTGAGGAGAAATTTCGTTTAAGTTAGAAGGGGCTTTGGTATAAATTTCACGGCGATGATGTTCTAATTTTTTAAAGTCTTTTGTAATTTCTTTATACTTTTGATATTCTATTAATTTTTCTATTAAGTTTTCTCTTGTTACTTCTTCCTCTTCTTCCTCTTCTAAAGGATCTTCTTTTACTTTAGGGAGTAATGATTTGGATTTTATTTCCATTAAGGTTGCGGCCATGACTAAATATTCTGAGGCAATATCAATATTTAGTTCTTCCATTTGATGGATATAGGAAAAATACTGATCAGTAATTTCATTTATATTAATGTCATAAATATCAATATTAGATATTTTTACTAAATGTAAAAGTAGATCTAATGGGCCTTCAAATTCGTTTATTTTAATTTTGTAATCCATCTTTATCCCTCACTTAATTTTTTTATTACCATATGAATTATATCATGAAAATGAAAAAGATAAAAGAAGTTAAAATAAGAAAATACTTATTTTTCAAGAAAAAAAAGACCTTATTGGCCTTTTTTTTTACATCATATCTTCTAACTCATCATACATGCTATTCATTTCTTTTTTCGCAAATCTTTTTACTTCATTAATGTATTTTTTTACATTTCCATTTCTCATTTGTTGGTATAATAATGTACCACCAACACCCATTGCTACACATGCAATTGAACCTTTCATACTCATACTAACCACTCCTTAGAATCTATGATAGATACATTTTTTTGTATCCAATTATAGTATGGATTATTCTTCTTCATCTATACCTTGATATTGATATTTTTCTAAGATAAATTCTTTTAAAGTAGTTTTTCTATAATCGATGAAATCATTCATAATGCCATTGGTAAAGCATTTTGGATCTCCTACTATCATTAAACACTTTTTTGCTCTGGTTATGCCTGTATAAATTAATTTATTATAAAGCATTCGATTAAAATTATTGACAATAGGCATAATAACTAAGGGAAATTCACTTCCTTGTGCTTTATGAATAGAGATAGCATATCCATGTCTAAAGTTAAGGAATTTGTCTGTAGTGTAAGTAACTTTATTGCCATCATAGTCAATTGTAATTTCATTTTTTTTAGTAGAACTTACTTTACTATCTACAATATCTATAATATATCCTAAATCTCCGTTATAAACATTTGCTTCTGTATCATTTACGAGTTGTAGAATTTTATCACCAACACGGTAAGTAACTTCTCCAATAAATAGTTCTTTTTTCTTTTCTGATGGTGGATTAAAAAGTTGCTGTAAATGTTTGTTTAGTCTATCTATTCCATTAATGCTTTTATACATTGGAGCTAGAATTTGAATATCTTTATCTGTATATCCTTTATTTAAGGCATTGTTTGTGATATAAAGAATGGTGGGAATAACTTTATCGTTATCACACATAATAAAATTATAATCATCTCTTTTAAAGATAAAGTCATCATCAATATCTTTATCTTTAACTTCGTTAGCAAGAATAGGAATATACGAATTTTCATTTTGGCGATATAAACAGTTTAATTTAATTACATCAATTAAATCTGTATCCATTAAGTCCTTTAATACTTGACCTTGTGATACACTAGGTAACTGAAAATAATCTCCTACTAAAACTAATTTGACGTTTCTTTTAATTCCTTTTAATAAAGAAGACATCAGTAGTGTATCAATCATACTTACTTCATCAACAATAATATACTTTTCACTATTAGGATTGTATTCATCAACACAGAATTTATTTTTATCTTTATCATAACCTAGATATCTATGAATAGTACAAGCATATAAGTTTGTTGTTTCTGACATTCTTTTTGCTGCTCTTCCAGTTGGTGCTAAAAGAGCGATTTCTGTATTTTTAGCTTGAAATACTTCTTTAAATAAAGCAACAATTGCTTTGATGATGGTTGTTTTTCCTGTACCTGGGCCACCTGTAATAATAGTAATATTATTGGTAATGGCTTTTTTGATGGCTTTAGTTTGAATTTTATCATAATGAATTTGATTTATTTTTTCTAAATCTTCTATTTTTTCTGCTAATTTGCTAATTTTGGTTTTTGCCATATCATTCATGAAAGAAACTCTATCTGCAATATATTTTTCAGCTTCGTAAAATTCTTTTAAATAATATTTTTCTGCAATAATTACGATTTTTCTTTGTTCGTTTAATTTAAAAATATTGTATTCTAATATTTCATCATTTATAGTTTGTAAATATTTTAGCATATTATGTTTTATTTCATCATATTCCATATAAGTATTTCCTGTTTCAAATGTGGAAGAAGAAATGACATAAATGATTAAGGCTTGAATTCTTCTATCGTCTGTTTCTTCTATTCCTGAATTTAGGGCAATAGTATCAATATCCGTAAAGTTAAAGTCCATTTCTTCAATTAATTGATAAATATTTTCACTAATTTTATCCATGGTTTTATTCTTATATCGATTGACGATAGATAAAGCATTTTTGTTGGAAAATCCTAACGTTGTTAAATCAATAACAATTTGACTGGAATGTTCATATTCATTTAATACTTTATAAATTTTATCAATTCTAGATTGAGGGAGTCTAGGTATTTGGGATAATCTATCTTTATCTTTTAAAATAATATCTAATGTTTCTTCTCCAAATGTATCAACAATTTTGGTTGCTGTGACTTCTCCTATGGGAAATAGATCACTAGATAAAAATTCAATAAGTTCTTCTTTTTTTGTGGGAAGAACTAATTCATAAGTGGTAACATGAAACTGATTTCCATATTTCTTATGTTCAATAAATTCTCCATTCATAATATATGCGCTACGAAGTCTTAAATTAAAAAAATTGCCTGTGAAATATACGCTGTTGGTATTTATTTCTAAGTCAGTTTCTTTTAATTTTAAGACACCAACGATATAGCCATTTTCTTTATTAGAATAAATTTCTTTGATATATGTTCCTTTTATGTAACTCAAATGTATCACCAACTTTTCGCATAAAAATTATATCACATAATAGAAAAAAATAGATACTTATTTGTTCTATTTTTTAAAATACTTATTTTTATTTTTTCTTTTTTTAAGGAATATATTTAAAGTAAGGATTGTTTTCTAATTCTTCTTTGATTGTTGTTTTATCTCCGTGACCAGGATATAAAGTGATTGCTTTTTCATATTTTTTGATTTTTTGAAGGCTTTGTAGCATTTCGTTGAAGTTGCCGCCTTCTAAGTCGCATCGTCCGATTGTTCCTTTAAAAATAAAATCACCAACAAACATTATTTTATCTTCTCTAAAGTAATAGCAAACAGAGTCTTTACTATGTCCTTTGGTAAAAATTACTTCTAAAGAAAAGTTTTCAATAGAAAGTTCTCCCTCTTTTAAATTGTTATACTGATAGACTGGATAATGAAAATTCTCTGTTAATTTTTTTAGACAACCAATATGATCAAAGTGAGAATGTGTAATGAGAATGCCTACTATCTTTTTTCCTTGAATAAATTTTAATATTTTTTGATATTCATCTCCTGGGTCAACTAAAAGGTAAGTATTATTTTTTTCTATTAAATAACAATTACATTGTAATTCCCCTACTTCTATTTTGGTAACTTTTAACATATTATTTTTCTCCTTTCTTTGATTAAAGAAAAAAATTCATTTTTTATCATGAATTTTATAACCATACGCCATAAATTAAAGCAAGTAAGCTTAAAATAAATCCTGCTATCCAGAACAGTTTGACAATGTCTCCTTCACTCCAACCAAGTCGCTCAAAATGATGATGAATGGGAGTCATTAAAAATACTCTTTTTTTAAATACAACAACAGAAAATATTTGAATGATTACGGATAAAGTCTCAATAACAAATACTCCACCAATTACTGCTAATGAAAATTCGTGAGAAGTTAATATGGCAACAGTAGCTAGAGTGGCACCTAAAGATAGGCTTCCTGTGTCTCCCATAAATACTTTTGCTGGATGGGAGTTAAATACTAAAAATCCCATAATACATCCTACTAGGATAAAGCAAAATATTCCAATATCCTGATACCCTGTTATCCATTTACTATTCCATGCAATTAATCCATAAGATAAGAATGCAATTGCTGATAATCCTCCAGATAATCCATCTAATCCATCCGTTAAATTAACAGCATTTGATGATCCTATTAATAAAAATAAGATAAACACTCCATAGAACCAGTTTAAGTTCCACTCTAAATTAAATAAAGTTACACGAAGTACTGAATCTCCATCTCCAAAATGTCTAAATAAAACATAAAATACTAATGCTACAACAAACTGTAAAAGAAGTTTTTGGACTTGTGTTAATCCTTTATTTTCATGGTGTTTCAAGCTAATATAATCATCTAAAAATCCTATCATTGCATAACTGATTAACACAAATAAAATAATAAATAAATTGATAGAATATTGCATTTTATTGGTTAAAAGTAAAAGTATTACCGTAATAATACAAGGAATGATAAAAATAAATCCTCCCATTGTAGGTGTTCCTGCTTTACTTTTATGTGCATCAACATAGACATTAATCCTTTGTCCTGCTTTAATTCTTTTTAAAATAGGAATAAAAATAACACCAAAGATTGTGGAAATGATAAATCCTATCATTAAAGCAAATAATGATTTTGTTAAAACCAGCATAAACTCACACTCATTTCTACTAAAATTATATCATAAAAATACTTAAAAATTCTTGAATATTTGTTTACTTTACATTTTGTATGTAAATAGTTAGTTGAATATAGTTGAATAAATTTTTGTTTTCTATTTAAAGATAACTATTTGATAATAAAATTTCTTAAAATTATTGATTTTGTACGAAAAATCTATATAATAGTGTCATCTTTTATTTATTGTGTTATTTTATATAGGCAGGAAAACAACGGGGAGGAATGGATAATGAAGGAAGGAAAGGAAACTATAGATAATTTAACAAAGATTGGGAATTCTTTATATCTTTATCAAAATTATCATGAATATATGGATCGATATAAAAATGTACAATTAATTATGATTGATGTAGAAAAATTTAAACAAATTAATGATAGTTTTGGTCATAATATTGGTGATTTATATTTAAAAACAGTTGCTCAATTACTTACTAGAAATTTTCCTCATTCTTTAGTTGCACGTATTCATGGAGATGAATTTATTGTTTTAACCAATTATAGTGAACAAGAAATAGAAGAGAGATTTTCTGTTATTGAAAAAGAAATTCAAGAATTAGTAAAAACAGAAAAAATTCCGACTATATTTAGAATAAATGCTGGTAGTACATTATTTGATGCTAATAATATTGAGTTAACCAAAGAAAAAGCTGATTTAATGATGTATATAGCTAAATCTAATGGAGTTTTTTACCAATCTTTTTCTGAAGTTGATTGGAAAGTAAATGAAAAGGAGAAAAATTTTCTAAAACAATTTGATTATCTTTTAAAAACAAAAGGGCTTTCTTATGAAAAAAGGCAATTATTTACTCTTAATAAAGCTCCACAAAACTTATATCAAATTCATACCAGAAACCAAGAAGGTGCTGCTTTTTTAAGTTGTTGCTATGATGATTTTTTAAGAAAAAATAAACGACAATATCAGCTAGATGTTTATAATTTAGAACATTTAAAAACTTATTTTGCTTCTAATTATCAAAATTATATTATTGATATTGATTACTTATCTCTTTTAAAAAACAAAGAGATTATGAATCTTTTAAGTGATTATGCAAAAGAAATTGATGGGAAAAGAATTATTATTAGCATTAAACTTTATCCTGAAACTGACCGAGAAGAAGTATTTTTATTAATTAAGAAAATTAATGAATTAAAGGAGTTAGGGTTTCCAATTAAAATTGATCGATTTAATTCTTATATAGAAGATGCAATTTGGCTTAACGCTCCTGTTGAATATATTGGATTTGATGAACAATTTTTTAAAACTTCTATGCAAGATCCTAAAATTCAGTACTTTTTTCAAAAAAAGTTAGATATGATTAAAAATTATCCTTATCAATCTATAACACCAATTCTTTCTCATATTGATACAGAAGAAGAGTTTGAATATATAAACAAAAATTTTGATCAAGATATTTTGGTTACAGGAAATTATTATGCAAAAAGCAGAAAATTAAATTAGCTTTTTTAGGAAAGCTTTTTTTATTGTTCTAACATTAAACGAATTGTAGAGCCTACTGGAACACTGCTTCCTGCACTTGGTGACATAGAAATAATTTTATCTCCTGTTCCTGAATATTCAATATTAAAGTCTTTTAACTTTTCTCTTGCTTCTTTTGGGGTTAGTCCTACGACATCTTCTACCATTTTATATTTAGTATCAAAATATCTGTATTCTTTTTGAAACCCACCTTCTCTTTTCTTAATATTTAATATAGGAATGGTATCTTCTAAAATATTTCTGGCAATTGGAGCAGCTATTGTACCACCATAGGCAACTGCTCCTTTTGGATTGTCAATTGCAACATAGACAACAATTTTAGGATCATCTGCTGGCATGAAACCAATAAATGAAGTAATATAATTTCCAACCATATAAACTCCATTATTTACTTTTTGTGCTGTTCCTGTTTTTCCTCCTACTCTATAGCCATCAATATAAGCATTTCTACCACTTCCTAGTGCTACTACACTTTCTAGAGCATATCTTACTTTTTCACTAGTTTCTTTTTTTATTACCTTTCTTACTTTTTTTGAATGGTTTTCTTGAATAATTTCTCCTGTTTCTGGTTCAATTAAGCGTTTTACTATAAATGGCTTGTATAATGTTCCCCCATTAATAATTGCACTAACCGCTGTTATTTGTTGAAGAGCTGTTACACTAACCCCTTGCCCAAATGCTGTTGTTGCTAATTCGACAGAACCTACTTTAGATAATGGGAATAAAATTCCGCTTCCTTCTCCATTTAAATCAATTCCTGTTTTCTCTCCAAAACCAAATTTATCTATATATTTAAACAATGTTTCTTTCCCTATTCTTCTTCCTAATTCAACAAAACCTGGATTGCTGGGCACCGGTTTTACCTCTAAAAAAAATTATTCGACATAATATTTAATTCTCAAAATAAATATTTTTTATACTTCCATCTTTAAAATATATTTCTAAATTCATTTTATATCTAGTTTCTAATTTAGTAACTATAATTTTTTCTATTAACAAATTCGTATACACTTTTAAATTGTTGTATACATCACTTAGTTTTTCTATTTCTAAGTCTATATTTTTTAATCTTTGATGATAATCTTTTTTTGTGTCTAAATTTTTTAATTTAGTTTTTATTTTTAATATTTCTACATCATTTCTATTAAGTCTATTTTTAAGTTCATCACTAGATATTATATTAGATATATTTAAATTAATAAGTTTATCTCTTTTATTGTTTAATTCTTTTATTTGTTCTTCTAAAGATAATTTTAATTTATTATTTGATTTAAAAAACACTTCATTGCATAAGGATATAAATTCATTTTTCATTAACAATAAATTTTCACTAATATACTCTGTCATTACATCACTTATAACTTTGTCTAATACCTTTTCTTTAATAATTGGAGAATCACAAGATAATACTCCTTCATTTTTATACTTTTTACATACCCAAGTAGGATTATTTTTTCTATTACTTCCAGCACATCTAACAAATATTTCATTATGCTCATTACATATTAATTTATTTGTATATTTAGATTCATCTACTATTTTTTGATTAGTAGTTATATGAATATTTCTAGAATTATATTTTTTTCTATATAATTCATTTGCTTTATTCCATAATTCTTCTGATACAATTGGATCAATTAAATCTGTTTTATATATTATTTGTTCATTCTTTGGAATTTTAACTTTTTTATGTGTTTTATAACTTTCTACTCTAGTTAAATTAGCAGTATAATATCCTTTATATCTAGGATTAATTAAAAACTTTTTTAAAGTTGTACCAGAATAAGCTTTACCATTTTTATTTTTGTATCCTTTTTCATATAAAACATTAGATATTTTTTCAAATGAATATTTTCCGGTCGCATATAAATTAAATAATATTTCTATTATAGGTCTTTTTTCTTCATTTATAATCATTCTTCCATTTTTACGATAATACCCAGTTAAATTACCACCAATAATTTTTCCATCCTTAATCATTCTTTTTATTCCAAATTTAACTCTTTCAGACAATTTTCTAACTTCGTCCTGTGCAAGAGATGACATTAAAGCAAGCCTAAATTCACTATCTGGGTAAATTGTATTTATATTATCACTTATAAAAAAAACTACCGTACCATTATTAAGAAGTTCTTCTGTATATTTGATACTATCTACTACATTACGAGAGAACCTAGATATTTCTTTCGTTACAATTAAATCTAATTTACCTTGTTTCGAGTCTTCTATCATCCTTAAAAAATTATCTCTATTTTTAACACTTGTGCCACTTATACCTTCATCAATATATTCACCAACTAAATTCCATTTTTTATTCTCATTTATCATTTCTCTAAAATAATTAGATTGATTTTCCAAACTATTTAACTGATCATCTTTATCTGTAGACACTCTTGCATAATAACCTACATTCAAATTCATATCGAATATAGTTTTACCAAGTAATAGTTCACTTCTAGTTTGAAGTACATTCATTTTTTGTCTCCTTTATTATTTCTTCATTCATAATTTTTAATTCATCAAAACTAATTATTTTTTTTTGATATAATTCTTTATTAATTATTAATTTCAATTCTTTAATTATTTCTTTCATATTTACCTCCCATTTAATTTTATTATAAATTTAAATAAATATGAAAAAAGCAAGAATTAATCTTGCTTTTTCTTAGAGTGTATTTTTCTTATGAAAATACACATTTTGGGTCGTAATGCACTTAATTGTGCACTTAATTGTGCACTTTATATTTTATTTAACGTTTAAGTTGTAATTGGGATGACTCCACGATTAATTGTTCTCATTTTATAATTATTGGTTGAAAAAATATCACACAAATATTTTACCACATTCTCAATATTAATATTCGTATCACATAAGAATATATCGATAGCTGCATATTGATATTCTGGCCATGTATGAATTGTAAAATGAGATTCTTTTAATACTAATACACCACTAACACCATATGGTTTAAATTGATGAAAACAACTTTTTACAACATTAAAATTTCCAATTTTCCCAGCTTCTATCATCACTTCTTTTATTTTAGAAACTGATACTAAGTAGTCATTATTACAATCATAAAAGTCTAATAAATAATGTATTCCTAAAATATCATTCATTATTATTTTCCTCCATAATCATTTGAAAATAATCTACTGAATAATTCCTAAAAAATTTTTTAGGATCTTCTACCCAATTATTTACTTCTTTCCACAATATATCTATTCCTTTATCTCCATAACATTTTATAAAACTATCATAATTAATAAATGCTCCATTAATATCTTTATAGGCATCATTTTTTAAATATAAACTTTTAGAGAACTTAGCACCAGACCAATCTAAAATAACTGGTGCGAAAAATCTTATTGGAAATTCATTAAAACCTAATCTAACAAGCCCTTCAGTATGCATTCGCTGAGCCCAAATGCCAGACCAATCTCCACCATCTAACATAATTGTTAAAGTGTTGTTTTTCTTATCTTCCTCTAGCATCGCTACCCCTTTAGTTAAATCTCTAAATTGAGTATTTATATCCACATATTCTTCATTTTCTTCTGTAACTTTTATCTCATATAAACCATGGATTGGACAATATCCTTTCAAAATTAACTCATTCTTATTATGTTTTTCTTCTAATCTTTTTATAGTTTTTTTACCAAGACCACACGTTGGACATATTGTCCTAATATGTAAATCTGATGCTGACGGAAATAAAAGTTCTTTAAAATATTCTTTGTCATTTACAATATTAATAAGTGATTTTCTTATATATCTATTTTTTTGAAATTCATTATAACTTCTTACAGAATAAGGAATATTAGCCAAAACTGATAATTTTTCTAAAATCTCATTAAATCTTTTCATATTAATCTGTTCTTTAGATTCTTGTTGATAAAAACTATGTCGTTGATCTTTATAATAAATTTCTTCATTATATTCTATTGTTTCTGCTGGACTATTTTCCAATTCATCAAATTGAACTTCCGTTTCTACTTTCAAATCATCTCTAATTTTACTCGCTAATGCAAAAGCTGTCATAAGTGTTGTTATCGTTCCTAGATGCGGACTACTATTAGGTTGTGCCGATGTGTTTATTATTATCTTTTTTTGATTTTTGTACTTATACAAAATTAAATCACTAAGTTTATTAGTTACATGAGCAATTCCGATTGGTGGATAAAATACTTCTCTTTTCATTATTTACCTCCTCAATATACTGTTACTATTTCTCTCTGAAATAGTTCTTTTCCAATTTTAACAAACTTTTTTTCTAATCTGTTTTTTTCTCCTTTTGTAAGAGGGGAAATTTCGTTTATTTCAAAAATTATCTTATTTCCTTTCAAACTATAGTGCCATGTTCCTTTCAATCCTTTAGAAAACAATATCACGCCTTCGATTTGCCCTGCTGCTTTCCAAATTAGAGTTTTATTTTTTCCGTTTAGTATCCATTCCTTATCAGAATAACTTATTAATAGCGGATCAAACTTACCAAGAATAATTGGATAACTTATTTTAACTTCTTTACTATCTGGTAATGATTCATAATAATATTTTTTATTGTCAATAGATAGATATTTTGCTTTTTTGATATACTTATCTAAATCTTCTTTAATTTCCTTATATTTTAACCCTGACCAATGTAAGAAATCCTGTCTTGTTGCCGGTCCATAATATTTAAAATATCTATAAATTAAATCAGAATTTATTTTCTTACTATCAACAATATCATTTTGTTTGTATAATTTTTTATCTTCTTCATTAAGAATTCCATATAGCACTTTATGATAAGTAGCTAAAATTAGCAAACCACTCCATGTCATTATCTCTTTTGATTTGTATTTTGGTATAATATTTTGAATCTCTGATTTTTCTATTGTTTTTTTATTATTTTCATAAAAAAAATCAGTAATTGAATTTAAGTATTTACTATAATCTATTTTTAAATGTTTAGCATATTTATACACCCAATTATCACTTTGACGATACAAATCGGAAATTAAATTGTAATCATTTTTATGATATATATGTAATGTTGTTCTTTGCCCCCAACTTTTAATTAAATTATTATTATTAAAAATATTACATTTATAATTGGTTCTATTATATATAGATATTAATGCGTAGTTTTGATATTGGCATTGTATTCCAATTAATGATTCAACACACATATCAGCACTTTCAAACTTATCTATTAATCCATTGTTATATAACCTTAATTTTTGCAAATCTAAATTAGAATAGTTACTCATGTTTTATTGCATATATAAGCACAGAATCATAATTTGGGTCATTTGCGATTGGAACTTTTTTCACAACTAAGATTTTACAATTTTGTTTTTTACTGAAATCTTGTATCATTTTTTCTGATAGATAATTATTATTAAAGCCCATCATTTTACTATATGATTCAGAAAAGCACCAATTAGCTCCTAATAATGTTCCATCTTTCTCTAATAAATTATAAAGTTTTTTTAAATTACTTATATATTCCTTTTCACTTCTACATAATCCTAACAATCCAAATTGCGATACATTGTTATATTTAATGGTATTATTAATAGATGAATGCAAAACATCACAAATTAAATAATCTACACGAATCTTAAGAGTTTCATCAAAATTTTTATTATATTTTTTTATTGCATATTCACAACTATTAGGATATAACTCTTTCCTCCTAATTTGTTCATTAAGAAAAAACGCCTCTTTAGAAATATCTACACAAAGTACTTTTTCAATATTTTTAAACGCAAGTAACCAAAAATAAATATTACTACCACTACCAAAATCAATTAGTGTACCATTACAAGCGTATTTATTTATTAATTCTAAAATTTCTTCTGTTCCTTGACCTTCTCTAAACGGAGAACCATAGTAATCATTAAAATATTTTAACTGCTTTTTGTATTCTTCTTTGTCTATCTTATCAAAATTCATATTCACATAATTAATCTCATAGTTCTATTAAACTATTTTGATATATTCCTTTCTATTTGTTATTAGAAATTCGTTTTAAAACAATAATATAAGTACCATTTTCATCTTCTATTTTTTCTTGTATTACAAACTTATTACTTTTGTCTACAATTTTTTTAATCATATTATATTCGTAATTATATAATTTAAAATTTGTTTCAAAAAGCAAATTATCTTTATTAAAATATTGATAGCAAAACTCAATATGAGTCTTATGATGTATATGCTTATTATATCTTTTAATATTTAAGTCATTAAATGTAAACTGTTTAGAAAAATAAAATTTATTATCTTCAACTTTTGAATCATAATATGTTAATACCTTTCCCAAATTAAAGTCAAATAGTTCTAAAACAATATATTTTGTTACTGAATAACTATTTTCTAAAAAATTTTTAAAATTAGAATAATTTAAGTATTGTATTCCTTGATCTAAAACAAAAATACAATCACATTCGATTTTTAATTCATTTATATTTTTCATATCACAGATATATGTTTTAACATTTTTTATACTTTGTTGTTCTTTTTGATTATTAATAATATTTATCATTGTTTTTTCAATATCTATAAAATATGATTCTTTAAAAATTTCTGAACATTCTCTTAAATATACTCCGCTTGCACAAGGGCATAGAGCCATAGAAGTAATATCATATTTGTCTTTGATTGCCTTTAATAGTTTAATTTTCTTATAATCTTTTTTTACTTCTTGTATATAAAATGTTGCTCTTTCTTTATATGTTATTTTTTTCATAATAATCCCAATGCTCTTTTATTACTTGATGGCTAATCTTTCCTTTATCAAATATTTTTCCTCTTACAACTTCAGAATTTTCTTTTCCTTGTAATTCATTATCTAATATCTTTATTATCCATTCTTTTGCATTTGATGAATATGCTTCTGTAGTAGATTTAGGATATGCAGATGGTAAATTATCAATTTTACAACATACAACTCCGTTATCCGATACATATATTGGGTCATTTAAAGTAGTATATTTATCAATACTTGGAATATATCCACTACCATATCCGCAAGTTACATCAATTACTACTGTGCCAGCTTTTAAGGAATTAAATATTTCTTTTGTTATAATAGGTTCAGTGTCATATGTTGAAATAAGAATAGCACCTATAATAGCATCCATTTCTGGCAAAATTTTCTTTAAATTTTCTTCAGTTGATTCTAAACAATGAATATTCTCATCCATATAAACGCTCATTTTCTTTAATTTATTAATATTACTACCAAAGACATAAACTTCATTACCTAATTCTGAAGCAAGTTTTATTGCCGCACCGCCGACATTTCCATAACCAATTACTGCAATTTTTGACTTGGATGCTCCACGAATTTGAAATAACGCTTTACCTGTGCCACCATATTGTTTTTGTTGATAAAAATTAGCATACATTATAGCCATTTTTCCAGCAATTTCCCCACCGGGATATGCCATAGGAAAATATCCGTCGTCGGTTTCTATAAATTCATAAGTATATGCTGTTACTTTCTTTTTTTGTAATTCTTTTAATAGTTCATAATTCCCTTCGGCATGAAATATTGCAGACATTTTCGTATTTTCGTTTAAATATTTATATTCTTCTTGTGTTGGTCCTTTATATTTTATAATAAAATCACTATTAGTCCAACAATATTCTTTATCCTTTATTATTGCTCCGTGTTTTTTATATTCATTATCTGAAAAACCAAGAGCTTCTCCTGCACCTTTTTCTACATACACTTCATATTTTTTGGCTAAATCTTCAATATCTTTTGGTAATAAAATAACTCTATTTTCACCATTAATTGTCTCTTTTAACACTGCTACTTTTTTCATATTTTCACCCCTACTATACAAATATATTTACCACGATTACATAAATCTTCGTTTTGTATATATTGCATTTCGATATTAAATATATAATCGTAATTATCTACTAAAATCTTACTTATTGTATTTTTATTTGGAGTTAATGTTTCCTCAACTCCAATTAATGAAACAACAGGATAACCACATTTAAAAATCGGCATAATATCATGATTTTTATGAATTTTTTCTAATTCATCTATTTTATTAAAATGCAATGGGGGAACATATTGAGATAATGCACCTATTTCTTTTTCTACTACATTTTTTACTTCACTAGTATTTCCTTTCAATATATTTAAAGCTAATCCATTATAAAAATTTTCACCAACAGAAATAGATATTCCTTTATTTTTCAAATGTGAAGATACAATTTCAATCAATTTATCAGCACTATCAAAAAAAGGTAATACATATATACTTAAAATAATATCAAACTGTTCATCAAACTTTAAATTTTTAATATTACAGTTAATAATTTTGACACGACCTTTAAATTTTTCTAATTTTAATTCAGCTTGAGATAACATATTATCAGAAAAATCCACTAATACGCATCTCGTATTATCAAACTCTTTCAAAATTTTATAAGCCCATTCACCTGTACCAGCACCCAATTCTAAAAATGTAATTGATTTATTTCTAGGAATATATTTTTTTATAATCTCCCACAATAAGTCGTCAGCCAATTTCCAATATAATTTTTTATTATTTTCATCATATTTTGTTGATATATCATTAAAATGTTTTAATATTATCTCTTTCTCACGCATGATTTAGCTCTTTCTCTTGAATCTAAAAAAGATAACAACTCTGGTTTTTTATCTAAAAGATAGTAAGATTGTGGAACTACAAAATTTGGAAATTGTTGTTGTAATTCGCTTAATGAAACTTCTTCTATAGGAATGATTTCTTCTACTGGGATTGCATAACCAATATTGTTATATAAATATTCCATCATACCATTATAACTTCCTGGTTCTTCTTGTTCAGCAATCAAGGCAATAGTATTTGCATCAGCAATTATTGGTTCTCCAAACTTGATTTTAGCAACTATGCTTTTTTTTGTTTTTGAAATATAAATATATGCTTCACTTTCTTCTTTTAAATATCTTGTTCTATACTCGTAATGTTTTCTCCCCTCTAACATTGCATCATAATATTCCTCTCTCAAGCTCATCAAAACACGCTTCGGTTCTTCTTCAATAAATGATAATTGTCCTCTCATTTTCCTACTTCCTTTCTTTTATCAACTTTTTTTGTTTATTTAGATCTATGTTCTTTATTACAATATCTGCTATTTGTTCTGGAGATAAATGTTCAGTATCAATTACTATATAATTAAAACCACTATTTTGTAAAAATTGTTCCATCTTATCATAACCATCATCATACATTGCACAATTAGATAAATCTTTATCTTGACAATTACGATTATGAATTCTACTCATTCTTGTAGACACACTTGCTTTTAATAGAACTGTTAAATCCGGTTCCCCACACAATTTTATTAATTCTTGATGAAGTGGCATCGTTTCCGCATTACCATGCCAATAATAATTTGATACAAAATGTCTATCATAAATGATATTTTGATTTGAATCACATCTTGTTCCATATAATAATCCCAAACCATAGAATAGTGTTAAAAGTGCTTCATCTTCAGTTTCATAAAGTTTCCATTCTAAATCTTTAAGTTGTAACTCATTTATATTTAAAGTTTCAAATAAAAACTTAAACGGCTTATGAACATATTCATATCCTAATCTATCGGCTAATATTTTTGAAAGTGTTGTTTTTCCACTGCCATCCATTCCTTCAACTGCAATTCTCATGAACTTTTTTCTCCCCCTAATTGTTTTTTAGTATAATTTTAAATCCCATCTTAATTTTTCATCTTGATTTTCATTTTCTTCATATACCATTTCGTTAATTTCTTCATTTTTAAAGACTTCTAATAACTTATCAAAATCATCTGCCAGTTTCATATTTTTTAATTTATCTTCATCTATCCAATATACTTTACCCTCAGATGTTTCTGAAATAATATCACCACTATAGTCATCTGATATAAATAAAATAATTAATTGTCTTTCCTTTTCATTTTTATCATACCAATCTTTAATTCCACATATTTTAACAGAATTTAATTTTAATCCAGTTTCTTCATATACTTCTCTTTTAACTGATGGAACAATACTTTCTCCTAATTCTATTTTTCCTCCCGGAAAAGCAACTCCTTTCCAACTTTTTATTCTTTCTTGCACCAATACTTTTTTTGTTGTTGGATCAATAATTTTACACATATTCATTAATTTTACATTTTCCATTTTTTTCTCCTTTTTTGTTTCAATATTTAAAAAAGAGGTTCTAAAAAAGAACCTCCTCCTCCTAATCAAATTTTAATCACATAATATAATATTTTTATCTATTTTAACATTCTCAATTAATAATGTCAACCGCTTTATGCCACAACCAGATTTTACAATTTTTTACAGATTTAACTTACTTAATTTCAAAATTTCTTCAATTTTGAATAATAAAAAAACTTTACATCACTCAGTAAAGTTTTATTTATTTTTGTAAAGTTTCATAAATTTATTATATAATTTATCACATTCATCTTTATTCATTTCAGGTATATTTAGACACGGATATGGTATACCTAACTTTATATATTTTTCTCTTCCTAATTTATGGTATGGTAAAAATTCTATTTTTAAAATATTTTCTATTTTAAAATATTTTTTTATATAATCATTTAAAGATTTTATATATTCTTTATTGTCCATAATTGTTGGTACTATAACTTGTCTTATCCAAAACTTTTTATTTAATTTATTTGCAGTATCTATAAATTCTAAAGATTTATCTGGTAAAGACTTTGTAATTTTTTTATAACCTTCTACTGTTGTATGTTTTATATCAAATATTATTAAATCTATATATTTTAAAAGTTCAATATAATTATCTCCTACACCAGCAGTATCTAATGCAATATGTATATCATGTTCTTTTAATTTTTTACATACATTAATTAAGAATTTAGAATGGAGTAATGGTTCTCCACCAGAAAATGTTACTCCACCATTTTCACCAAAATAATCTTTATTTCTAAGTATTTTATTCACTAATTCATCTTCACTTATATTATTTATACCTTTGTTCCACATTTCTGGATTATGACAATAAATACATCTTAAATGACATTCATTAAAGAATACTACTGTTCTAATTCCTGGTCCATCTACTACACTAAATGTTTCGATACTTGCTATACTGTCATTCATAATTTAGTATGGAAAGTTCTTGATATTACTTCCTCTTGTTGCTTTCTTGTAAGTCTATTAAATCTTACACTATAACCTGATACTCTTATTGTTAAAAGTGGATATTTTTCAGGATTATTCATTGCATCTATAAGTGTTTCGCGATTTAAAACATTTACATTTAAATGATGTGCACCTTTTTTAAAATAACCTGTTAGTAGTGTAACCAAATTATTTGTTCTTTCATCTTCTGTTTTACCTAATGAGTTTGGTACTATTGAGAATGTGTTTGATATTCCATCTTTACAACAATTTTTATAATCTAATTTTGCTACTGAATTTAAACTTGCAATTGCACCACATTCATCTCTACCATGCATAGGGTTTGCTCCTGGAGCAAAAGGAATACCTTTCTTTCTTCCATCTGGAGTAGAACCAGTTTTTGCACCATATACTACATTTGATGTAATAGTTAGTACTGACATCGTTGGCTCTGCATCTCTATAACATTTGTGTTTTTTTAATTCATTAAAGAAATAATTAGTCAATTCTTTTGCTATGTTATCTACTCTGTCATCATCATTTCCATATTTAGGATAATCTCCGTCAATTTGAAAATCAGTAGTTATTCCGTTTTCATCTCTAATTGGAGTAACCTTAGCATATTTTATAGCAGATAGTGAATCAACTGCAACAGAAAGTCCTGCAATACCATATGCCATATATCTATGAACAGACGTATCATGAAGAGCCATTAAACCAGCTTCATAAGCATATTTATCATGCATATAATGAATTATATTCATTGCATTGCTATAAATTTCTGCTACTTTACTTAATACTAATTTATAGTTTTTAATTACATTATCATATGTTAAAACAGTTTCAGTATTTTTTTCTATGTTGTTAAGTACTTTATCACCTTTTATTTCATCAATTCCACCATTTAGTGAATATAAAAGTGATTTTGCTAAATTACATCTTGCACCAAAGAATTGCATATCTTTACCTAATCTCATTGCAGAAACACAACATGCAATAGCATAATCATTACCATATATGTTTCTCATTAAATCATCATTTTCATATTGTATTGCATCAGTTTTAATACTTACTTTAGCACAATACTTTTTAAAATTTTCTGGCAAATGTTCACTCCACAAAATAGTCATATTAGGTTCTGGTGCAGTATCTAAATTTTCAAGTGTATGTATTATTCTATATGATGTTTTATTTACTAAAGATTTTTCATTGTCTAACATACCACCTATTGAACAAGTAACCCAAGTAGGATCTCCTGAGAATAATTCATCATATTCTGGTGTTCTTAGATGTCTTACTAATCTTAATTTTATAATAAATTGATCAATTAATTCTTGTACTTCTTCTTCTGTAATTAATCCTGCATTTAAATCTCTTTCAAAATATATATCAAAGAACGCATCTACTCTACCAAGACTCATTGCAGCACCATTATTTTCTTTTACTCCTGCTAAATATGCTAAATAAGTCCATTCAACAGCTTCACGTGAATCTTTTGCAGGTTTTGAAATATCAAATCCATATGATTTAGCCATTTCTTTTATTTCTTCTAAAGCTCTATATTGCATTGATATTTCTTCACGTATTCTAATTAAATCATCTGTCATTTCACCAACGTAAATATTGTTCCAATCATTTAATTTTTGTTCTTTTAGAAAATCAATTCCATATAATGCAACACGTCTAAAGTCCCCTATAATTCTTCCTCTTCCATAAGCATCAGGTAACCCAGTTAATAACCCTACGTGTCTTGCTTTTCTTATATCTTCTGTATATGCATCGAAAACTCCTTGATTATGTGTTTTTCTAAATTCATTGAAATATTTATCAACAGTTGAATTTAATTTATATCCATATGCATCAAGTTCTTGATACACCATACGTATTCCACCATATGGATTCACCATTCTTTTAAGTGGTGCGTCTGTTTGAAGACCTACAATTACTTCATTTTCTTTATCAATATATCCAGGTTTAAAAGAATTAATTCCAGACATATTATCAACATCAATATCTAATACATGTTTATTTAACTCTTCTTTTAATAAATCTAAACATTTATTCCATACTTTATCAGTTTTAGTAGTAGTTCCTACTAAAAAGCCTTCATTTTCATTATATTCTTTGTAATTATTTATTATAAAATCATTTACATTTATTTCATTTTTCCATAAATTCCCTTTAAAATTATTCCCTTCTTTCATTTTACTACCTCCATAACACCTTTAAATTATATTATATTAAAAAAAAATAAACTGTTGTATTTGCAACAGTTTACATATTGTTTAATTTTTCAAAAACATTTACTGCAACACTTACAGTAGCACCTACCATTGGATTATTTCCCATTCCAATGTAACCCATCATTTCTACGTGTGCTGGAACACTACTGCTTCCTGCAAATTGTGCATCACCATGCATTCTTCCCATTGTATCTGTTAGTCCATAACTAGCTGGTCCTGCTGCCATATTATCTGGATGTAAAGTTCTTCCTGTTCCACCACCACTTGCTACACTAAAATATGGCTTATTTTCTTCTATTCTTTCTTTTTTATAAATGCCTGCAACTGGATGTTGGAAACGTGTTGGATTTGTTGAATTACCTGTTATTGATATATCAACATTTTCATGATGCATAATTGCAACTCCCTCTCGAACATCAAATGCTCCATAACATTTTATTTTATTTCTTTCACTATTTCCATATTTTGTTTCTTTAACAACGCTTAATTTATTAGTTTCATAATCAAATTTTGTTTCTACATATGTAAAACCATTTATTCTACTTATTATAAGAGCCGCATCTTTTCCAAGACCATTTAATATTACTCTAAGTGGTTTTTTTCTTACAAGGTTTGCACTTTTAGCAATCCCAATAGCTCCTTCTGCTGCTGCAAATGATTCATGCCCTGCTAGGAATGCAAAACATTCAGTTCTTTCGTCTAAAAGTCTTTTAGCAAGCTCTCCGTGTCCTAATCCAATTTTTCTTGCATCTGCAACACTGCCACTTATACAAAAACTTTGTAAAGCTTCTCCTAAATAATTACATACATCACTTGCACTTTTAGCATTCTCTTTTAATGCAATACTTGCTCCAATAATATATGCATATGGTGCATCCTCAAAACATATAGGTTGAATATCTTTAACTATTTTATATACATCTAAATTATATTTTTTACATATATCAATACATTCATCAATATCTTTTATATTATATTTATTTAGTAATTTTTCTATTGTTTTTATTCTTAATTCATAATTTGGAAACATATTATTCCTCCTTTAACATTTTCATTTATATTATATTTTTTACATATATTTACATTTATAAACATACTATTCACATCTTGGATCTATCTTTTTAACAGCATCACAATATCTACCATAAGTACCAGTAGCTTCCTCTATTGCTTTCATAGGATCCATTCCTTTTTTTATATTCTTCATCATTTTACCAATATTGACATATTTATAACCAATAATAGCGTTATTTTCGTCTAATCCTAATTCAACAACATATCCTTCAGTTAATTCTAAATAACGAACACCTTTTTCACGTGTTGAATATATTGAACCAACTTGGCTTTTTTTATTAGAACCTAAATCTTCTAATCCAGTACCTATTTGTAAGCCACCTTTAGAGAATGCTGATTGGCTTCTACCATATACAATTTGTAAAAACAATTCTCTCATTGCTGTATTTATTGCATCACAAACTAAATCTGTATTTAATGCTTCTAAAATAGTCTTTCCAACTAATATTTCTCCTGCCATTGCAGCACTATGTGTCATCCCACTACAACCAACAGTTTCTACTAATGCTTCTTCTATGATACCATTTTTAATATTTAATGTTAATTTACACGCACCTTGTTGTGGTGCACACCAACCTACTCCATGAGTAAGTCCGCTTATATCTTTAATTTCTTTTGCTTGTATCCATTTACCTTCTTCTGGAATTGGTGATGGTCCACTTTTTGCATCATTTTTTACTATACACATATTTTCAATTTCTTCTATCATACATTATACCCTTTCATAATTAAATTATAAACTAAAAACAGATATTTTAAAATACCTGTTTACATTATTTATAACTTTCTATTAATAATATTTCATTTCTTATTTCATCTTTAGTTGTATTATCATTAATACAATTTAATATTTTATTATACTTATCTATTAAATATTTATAATATATTTCTTTATTAATCATATTTCTTGTACCATATTTTAATTCTTCTATTTTATAATTTTTATTCCCTCTAACAAATATAATATTAATATATAATTTGTTGTTTACTAATATCACTTCTTCATTACTTATCATAAAGCCTAATTTAGTTACTTCACTTCTAAGTAAATAATAATCCTTATTTGATTGTATAATTAGTTTATTAATTTTATTTAAATATTGGTTGTTTAAAATATTTAATATAGTATTTGTACCCATACCAGATATGATAACAGTATTTATATTATCTTTATCATTTAATACTTCTAATCCATTACCACATCTGGCGTCAATTCTACTATCTAAATTATATTTTTTTATATTATTAATACCTTGTTTTAAAGCATTACTACTAATATCACTGACAATAACACTATCTATTATATTATTTTGAATTAAATATATATCTAAAAGTGCATGATCACAACCAATATCTATAACACTATCATTTTTACTAATATATTTTACAAGTGATTTTAATCTTTCATCTATCATCATTAATCATTCATAAAATCTTTAAGTTTTTTTGCACGAGATGGATGTCTTAGTTTTCTTAAAGCTTTAGCCTCTATTTGTCTTATTCTTTCACGAGTGACATTAAATCTTTTACCAACTTCTTCTAATGTATAGCATGTTCCATCAATAAGTCCAAAACGTAATTCTAATACTTGTTGTTCTCTAGGTTGTAATGTTTCTAACACTGATTTTATTTCTTCTTTTAATATTTCATTAGTTGCATATTCTTCAGGGCTTAAACTACTTTCATCTTTAATAAAATCACCTAAATGACTATCATCTTCTTCACCTATTGGTGTTTCTAAAGATACTGGATCTTGACTAATTTTTATTACTTCTCTAACCTTCTCTACTGGTATATCCATACGTTCTGCTATTTCTTCTTCGCTTGGTTCACGATTTAATTCTAGTGTCATTTGTCTTTGAATTCTAGACATTTTATTAATTGTTTCTACCATATGAACTGGTACACGTATAGTTCTAGCTTGGTCTGCAAGTGCTCTTGTTATTGCTTGTCTAATCCACCATGTAGCATATGTTGAAAATTTATATCCTTTATCATGATCAAACTTTTCAACAGCTTTCATTAATCCTATATTTCCTTCTTGAATTAAATCTAAGAATAATAATCCTCTACCAACATAACGTTTCGCAATTGATACAACTAGACGCAAATTAGATTCTGCTAAAAGTGCAGCAGCTTCTTCATCACCATTTGCTACTCTTATACTTAATTCTGTTTCTTCTTCATTACTTAATAAACTTATTCTCCCTATTTCCTTTAAATACATTCTAACAGGATCATTTATATTAATATCTTTAGTAATATCTTCATCACTTAGTATCTCTACTTCTTTTGCTTTCTTTTCACCGTCGCTACTTTCATCTTCACTAGCAATGATTTCTATTCCATTACTTACTAATTTAGTATATAATTCGTCTAATGTATCACTATCTACTTCTAACCCTTTTAAAGCTTCTGCTAATTTTTCATAAGTAATATACCCTTTTTCTTTACCTATTTTAATTAATTCTTCTTCTCTTTCACTCAATGTTTTTATTTTATTTACCATATTCCTCACTCCTCTTTTTTATATTGGTAATCATATTCATTATTTCTTTTTTTCTATTAATATCAGTAACTTTTTTCATTTCAAGTTTTAAATCTTTTATTTTATTTTCTGACATCCATTTATTTATTATAATTAAATAATTACAAAATTCTTCTTCTGTCATATCTACATCATCATTATGATTAGATATTATTTCTTTTATAATATTTTCTTTACCTTTATTTATTTCATATGTTATAAAATCTGCTAAATTAATTGTATTATTAATAATTATGTAAGCTTGTATATCTTTTTCTATATCAAAGTATTTATCATCTGGTATATAATTTAATTTTCTAGTAAATAATTTAGCATATTTTACACTATTCATCATATAATATAATATTTCTTCAACAGCTCTTATATTTTGTTTTTCTTTTTTAGTTATTTTTTGTATTTCAATTGTAGCTTTTTTTTCTTTTGGTATTATTTTATTTAATAATAAATTTTTATCTATTTTGTATTCTTCACTCAATTTATTTATCGTTATATTTTTTAATATATCATCGTCACTTTTATTAAGTTCATTTATAACACCATTTATGTAATCTGTTAATTCATCTGCATTATTTAAATTTTTATTGTTTTTTAAATAGTTAATTTTAAAATCAAATAAATTTATAGCATGAGCTATTGCATCTTTGTATGTATCAACTCCAAATTTTAATATATATTCATCTGGGTCTTTTGCTCCTTCTAATTTTATTATACTAACATCTATGCCAGCATTTTTTAATATATCTCCATTTATGAGTGCTGCATTTATCCCTGCTTTATCGCTATCCATATTAAGTATTACCTTAACATTTAATTTTTTTATTAAATGTACGTGATCTTTTGTTAATGCTGTTCCCATAGTTGCAACTACATTTTTTATACCACTTGAATATACTCTGATAGCGTCCATCTGTCCTTCACACAAAATTATATATTTCATTTTTTTAGATTCTTGAATAGCTCTATGATAATTAAATAATGTTTCTCCTTTTTTAAATATATATGTTTCTCTAGTGTTTACGTATTTACTATCGTTTTCTCCATTATATATTCTGGCACTAAACCCTATTGGGTCTCCATTACTATTATGTATCGGAAACATTATTCTATTTCTAAAAATATCAAATATTTCTTTACTTTTAGCACATAAGCCAATATCCATAAGTTTTTTTTCATTATATTTTTTACTAATTAAAAGTTTACTTAGATTATTATCATTAAATGATACACCTATATCAAAATCATTTATTATATTTTCATCTATACTTCTCGATTTTAAATATTCTTTTGCTTTTAAACCATCTTTGCTTTTTAAATTATTTTTATAGTATTTAACAGCCAAATTATATATTTCATACTCTTCGTTATATTTCTTTGTAAAACTTATCTTATTATTTAATTTTATTCCACAAGATTCTGCCACTTTATTAACAGCTTCAAAGAATGAAATATTTTCATAATCTTTAACAAAAGAAAATACATTACCAGTTGCACCGCAAACAAAACATGTAAATATTTGTTTTTCCTCACTGACACTTAATGAAGGATTATGATCTTCATGAAAAGGACATATACCAAAATAATTTTTTCCTTTTTTATTTAGATTAATATATGAACCAATAATATCAACTATATTGACTTTATTTCTAATTAAATTAAATTCTTCATCAGATATATTAGTCATTTTAATCCCTCCACTATTATATTATTGTAACAACTTACAATTTTCCTTTTTTTTTTTACAAATTTTTTAAATTTTATGATTATTCTATCAAATTTTTGTATTTTTGCAAATAAAATAGCATTATTTTAACTTTTTTTAAAAAAAATTAAAGAAAAAAAAAGGAAATGCAGATTTTTCGATAATAATATATAGTGAGGGCCCTAAAGAAAGGAGTATAAAAATATGTTAAAATTTTTAAAACTATTCTTTAGATTTATATTATTATTTTAATTAATAATTAATTTAAAATGGTAGTAATAAAAACAATTTAGAAAGGAAATACAATTATGTGGTGGAAAATATTTAAAATATTAATATATGGAATTGGTTTATTTTTATAAGAATAAAAAAATATTTAATTAATATAATTTAATAGTTAACGGAGGAATTTTATGATAAATAAACAAAGTTTATGGTTTTTAACTTTATTTAGTATTATTCTTGTTTTGAGTGTTTATTATATTGCTATGCCAAATAATACTTTAGCTACTTTGAAAGAAAATATAACTGATGCTGAAACAATAAATATTAAAGAAACAGATTCATTAGCATCTTTAAGAGTACTTGATGATGAGGAAATAACTAATACTATGAATGAGTTACAATCAATTCTTTTAAATGATAAAGCTACTTTGGAAGAAAAAAATAATGCATATGAAAAAATTCAGAATATTAATTCTAATAAAGGAAAAGAAGAATCTATTGAAAAGCTTATATTAGATAATTTTAAGTTACAGAGTTTTGTAAAAATAGATAAAGATAATATAAAAATTACTATATCTAAAAAAGATGTAGATGTAAAACTTGCTAATCAAATTATTAGAAAAATACAAGAACAATATACTAATAAAATGTATATAACTGTAAAATTTCAATAACAAAGATAAATTTTTCTCATAAAATATATTGAGTAATGTTAAAGAAAGAGGATAATATGAAAAATATAATAACAAAAAGAGAAAAAGAAATTTTTGAATTACTTATTGATAATAAAACTACAAAAGAAATAAGTGTCATATTAAATATCAGTGAAAAAACTGTAAGAAATCATATTTCTAATGTAATGCAAAAATTAGATGTAATTAATAGATCTAATGCTATTATTGAATTATTAAAATTAAATGAAATAAGCATAAAAAAATCGTAATTAATTTACGTTTTTTTTAATATTTTTTTACTTCTAAATTTATATTATTTGATGAATACAACAAAACATTTTTGCAAGTATTATCTTTATTTATCCATAAATATACTTTTAGCAAATTATAATTATCTAATATATAATTAAATTCATTTATATCTATTGGATCATATGATATTTTTATATTATTAATATCTTTTTCGGTATTTGAAAGAGTTTTTAAATAAAATTTTGTGTTGTCATTTATTTCATATTTATCAAAGTCTACTGTATTATTAGATAAATAATATGCATTGTAGAAATATTGTGAGGTATATAAAGTATCTTGATCTATTTTATAAATGTATAAATCTTCATCATATGTATCAACATTTAAACTAGTAATTTTTTCTATTTCGTTTATATCACCATCCATGTTGTTTTTATTAATAATGAAAAAAGTTACTATAGATACCAAAACTATAATAATTAGTAACAAAAGAAATTTGCTTAAAAAAGATTTATTTTCCATATGCTACTACTCCTACTCTATTTAATTATAACATCAAAAAAAATCGAAGTAAATTAGTTTCTTCGATTTTTGCTAATTAATTCTATATCTGCTGTCAATTGTTTTATTCTTTCTATTATTCTTCTTGCTTTAACTTTATCAACATTGTTCTTTGTTATACTTAAATTCGTCTCTAATTCATCAATAGTTAAATTTGAAGTAAAGAATGTTGTTAGATTATTTTCCATTCTATATTGAAGTATAGTTCCAAGTATTTCATCTCTACTCCATGTAGAAACTGTTTCTGCACCTATATCATCAATAAGTAAAAAATCACATTTTTTTATTTCATTTAATATCTCACTAAAAGACTCATCTGTTTTATCAAAAGTTGATTTTAATTTATTCAACATTTCAGGATAATACATTAAAATTGTTTTGTAATTTTTTTTTGCAAATTCATTTAATAGCGCTGCAACTATATATGTTTTACCACTTCCAAAAGAACCATGTAAATATAATCCTTTTTTTTCTTTAGGGTAATTGTGATAAAAATTAGTAACCCATTTAATTAAATCTACTCTTTTTTTATCATCAGTATATATATTACTCATTGAAGCATTTTTAATTAATTCTCCAACTCCATAACATATACTCTTTTTTCTATTATTTTCTTCAATTTCTTTATTTTTATATTTGCAAGCAACATAGTTAAATATAAGCATATTATCCTTTTTCTCTGGATAGTAAACACAACCATTTACACTATTCTTACATTCAACTAAACCTTTACAATTTTCACAATTATGTAAATCATTTATTGTGTGTTCTAATTTTGATGTATATTTCATACCGATTTCATCTATTAATTTTAAGCGAATAGTTAAATTCTTAAATTTAACATTTTTTAGAGCACTAATATAATCTCTTTTTAATTCATCATTTAAATTATTTTTTATATATTTATTATTATCTTTAAATTCTATCATTTTTTCACCTAAAATCTTTTAATAAATTTTCTAATTCTTGTTTTTCATTATCTGTTATATCTTGACTATCATTTTTTTCATTAAACCATACTGGAACATTTTCTTGTTTTTTAACTATTTTCATTTTGTTCTTTTTATGTTGTTTTTCTGCTCTTTCCATAGCATCTTTTGCAGTTGTTATATTGCTTCTAACCCATTCACCAGCAATAGTTTCTACATAGCTTTTATTAAGTTTATTATCATTAATTCTTAATACATAATCAATTAAAACATTTATTACTGCTGGTTGCATTTTTAACTCTAATGCTAAATATTCTAATAATTTTAAATCTCTACTAGTAGGTTTCACTCCCTTATATTTTCCCATTAAGAAATCATATGGCGTTGTATTTTCAAACACATATAACATTTTACCTCTATTAGAATTATCATTATATCCTTGTTTTAAATAATCAGGTTGTGTTCTGTAAATTAATGTAGGTAATGCTCCATTATTATTAAAATCATAATATTTTCTAATATTACTTATTAATTTATCTTTATTTATCATACCATTATCATCTATTGATAATCTTACTAAATCTATCATCCTTAAATTATCAATATCATATACAAAGGATAAGTTATTAATTAGTTCACGTGTTTTTTTATTAAATGCTTTATTACTAATTATATTACTTGGAATACTAGATATTAACATATCAAAATCTATTGTATTTCCTACGTTAGTAACAATACTTTCTTTATCAATTATATCTTTTTTTAATATGTTATTTACTGTTTTATATGTTGTATTGAGTGTTGCAGATATGTCTTTATAATCTTTAATATCAATATTTATTCTTTTATAATATTCAGTTAATTTATCGTATTCTGTATCTCCAACATTATTATATAAAATAATATTTAATATTGGATGATTAAAGAACTCATATGGAGTAAGTGGACTATATATCTGATAAATGTAATTATTTTGATTTTCATTTATTTTAACTAATGTTTTAATTAATCCTACTGCTTCTAAACTATTTCTTGCTTTTTTAATAATATCCAATCCACTTTTTAAATTAATCATTAAGTGATGATGTGAATATTCATCACTTTTTTTTAAATCTTTATTTAAATCACTTATAAGGGTTAAATAAAGTGATATTGCAAGTGGACCTATAAGTGGTTGATAAAGATCAATAATTACTTTTTTATCATATTCTGTAAGAATTGTTTTATTAACAACAACATATGTATCTGCTGGTAAAAGTGTTATTTCTCTCATATCATCACTCCTCACAATATATTTTATATTACTTAATAAATTTATTCAAGTAAAAGTGAGAAGATATTTTATAGAGTCTTATTTATTCTATATAAAATATAAATACCAGGAATTATTAGCAAACATTCTATTTTTTTAAAACAAAAAAGTAAATATTCAAATATATTATATCCTATATTAAATAGATTTAAATATAATATAAAAAATATACTTGATATACTAATAAAAATAATACTTATAATAAAATATAATAATTTATTCATACTAAATTATATTAAAAAAATAGATACATTATTAATGCTTTAATATTTTTAAGTATTTGGTGATTACCATAAAAATAAGTCAGCAAAAAAATATAATGTATCTGTATATAAATATATCATACATATATAATATATGCAATAGTATAATAATCATTTATTTGACTATTTTATATTATTTTAGTAATATAAACCTTATAAAGGAGAGAATATTATGAATATAATAGGAATTATAGCAGAATATAATCCATTTCATAATGGACATATATATCATATAAATAAAATAAAAGAACTTTATCCTGATTCTATTATTATATTAGTTTTAAATGGATACTTTTTAGAACGCGGTGAAATTAGTATAGAAAGCGTCAAAAATAAAACTTTATTAGCTCTTAATAATAATGTAGACATAGTAGTAGAACTTCCTTTTATATTTGGTAGTAATTCTGCAGATATATTTAGTGATGCTAGTATAGAATTATTAAATCATTTAGGAGTTAAAAAGATAATTTTTGGTAGTGAATCTGGTGATGTTAATAAATTATATGAAATGGCTAACATATCTCTTAACAAAAATTATGATAGTAAAGTAAAAGAATATTTAAAAAAAGGTATTAACTACCCCACTGCCCTTAATTTAGCTCTTAAAACTAATATTAATACTCCAAATGATTTATTAGGGTTATCATATATTAAAACTATATTAAAAAATAAATATGATATAGAAGCCATTGCAATAAAAAGAACCAATGATTTCCATGATATAAAAAATAATTCTAATATAGTTAGTGCAAGTAATATTAGAAACAAAATTCTTAATAAAGAAGATATAAATAAATATGTTCCTACTACTAAATATATTAATAAAATAGATTACGATTTATATTTTAAATTACTTAAATATAAAATTATAAATGATGATAACCTAGATAAATATTTAACAGTTGATGAAGGAATAGATAATAGATTAAAAAAAGTAATTAATGAATGTAATAATATAAACGATTTAATAAATAAAACTAAATCTAAAAGATATACATATAACAGAATTAATAGAATGTTTATACATATATTAATTGGTTTAACTAAAAAAGATAAAGAAAAAAGTTTAAAAAATGAATATATTAGATTATTAGGATTTAATGATAAAGGTAAAAAATATATTAATTCAATAAAAAAAGATACTAAGATTCCAATAGTATCTAGTTTAAAAAATATTAATTCTACTATAAAAGACTATAATGTTAAAGCTTATGAAATATATAATATGTTAGTTGATGAAGATATATTAGAATTTGAAAAAAGCAATAAAATAATACAATTTTAAAAAGTAAACAATTGCTGTTTACTTTTTACATACATAAAATTTGTAAAAATTGTATTGACACATCACTACCATAATGTTAAACTTATATTAAGTAGAGCAATTACATTTGTAATGCCTACCCATTTAGGTTGGCACGCATATTAATTATGCGGCTTTTATTTTACATTAACATATTTATTTTTATTATAAATAAATTAAGAGGTAAAATATGATATTAATCAAACCATTATAGGTAACCTAACATAAATAATATTTAGTGCCTATTGGAGTTAATCTAAACTCCTTTTTGTAGGAGGAAATAGATTATTTTCAAAACATATATTAAAAATATACTTTTTAATATTTCTTTAATATAATAAAGTATTCTTTTCATCTATACATCCCCTCTCATTTTTATAATGATTGGGTAAGCACTAATCAAATAAATTGCTCTGGTTATATATATTACATTATTGTATATAAAAATTATGTCAAAGTGTGTCGACATAATTTATTTTTTATATGCATTTAGATAATTTATTTTTACTCCCATATTCATAAACTTTTCTTCGTATTCAGTTGTTACATTATCTATGTCTGTATTTTTTAAATCTAAAGATACTTTATCAAATGTATAACCATAATTACTTAATGTTTCTATACTAGATGCAAATAATAATATATTATCTGTCTTTTGAATTATATGTGGTGTAGATATAAATATTTTGTCATATAATTCTAAAAAATATGGACTAGTTAATCTTCTTTTAGCATGTCTAGTTTTAGGCCATGGATCTGAAAAGTTTAAGTATATTGTATCTATTTCTTTATTAAATACTTTATCTATATCTTTTGCATCCATTCTAATTAATTTTAAGTTTGATAAATTTATATTATTTAGTTTTTCTATAGCACGTACCATTACTGATTCATATTTTTCTATACCTATAAAATTAATATTAGGATATTTTTCTGCCATGCCTATAATAAAATTACCTTTTCCCATACCTATTTCTATATTTATAGGGTTATTGTTACTAAATATTTTTTTATAGTTTCCAATATATTCTTCTGGATTATTTATAACATAATTTGAATTATTTACTATTTCTTTTGCATTTTTAACATTTCTTAAACGCATAATATCACTTCCTTATGTATTTTATCATATAATGAATTAGAGGGGGAAATTAAGTTGAAAAAAGATAGAAATTCTTTCTTTTCTGAATATAATATGAGTGCTTATAATAATATGCAACCTATGATGCCTAATATGTATCCTAATCAAGTAGCAAGTCAATCTTCTTTTTATTCAGGACCTGCTATGATGGATCAAAATATGGGAAACTATAATATGAATAATAACATGAATAATAATTATACTTCAGATATAGAATCTAGAATATCAAAAATAGAAAGACAGATTAATAGAATTGAAGCTAGACTTAATAAGTTAGAGGGAGAAATTGGAAGTAATTTTTCTAATAAAGATTTAGGAGATACATACAATAATAATATGTATATGGTTTAAAATGCTTACTTTATGTAAGTTTTTTTATAGTATTTTACGTAAGAATTCTCCTGTATAACTTGTTTCACATTTTGCTATATCTTCTGGAGTACCAGTTGCTACTACACTTCCTCCACCACTACCTCCATCTGGTCCTAAGTCTACTATATAATCTGCTACTTTTATGACATCTAAATTATGTTCTATTATAAGTACTGTATCACCATTATCTACTATTCTTTCTAGAATAACAAGTAGTTTTTTTATGTCTGCTGAATGTAATCCAGTTGTTGGTTCATCTAGTATAAATATACTTTTTCCTGTAGGTTTCTTTTGTAATTCTTTAGCTAGCTTAACACGACTTGCTTCTCCACCTGATAATGTTGGAGCACTTTGCCCTAATTTAATGTATCCTAATCCTACATCTGATAAGATTTGTAATTTGTTCTTAATTTTTGGTACACTTTCAAAGAAATCTATTGCTTCACTAACTCTCATATCTAGTACTTCACTAATATTTTTACCTTTAAATTTTACTTCTAGTGTTTCACTATTATATCTTGTTCCTTTACATAAATCACATGGTACATAAACATCTGGTAGGAAATGCATTTCTATTTTTTTAACACCGTCACCCCAACAAGCTTCACAACGTCCGCCTTTAACATTAAATGAGAATCTACTTTTTGTATAACCTCTTATTTTAGATTCTTTCATTTCACTAAATACATCTCTTATATCATCAAATACTCCTACATACGTTGCTGGATTACTTCTTGGTGTTCTTCCTATAGGATCTTGTGTTATATCTATTACTTTATCTATATTTTCTATTCCTTCTATTTTTTTACATTTTCCAGGAATATCTTTAGAACCATATATTTCTTTTCTTAATGATTTATATAATATTTCATTTATTAGAGTACTTTTACCGCTACCACTTACTCCAGTTATAACAGTTAGTGTGTTAAGAGGTATATCTACATTTATATTTTTTAAGTTATTTTCTTTAGCACCTTTAATTTTTAATTTTAATCCATTACCTTTCCTTCTAATTTTAGGTATTTCTATTTTTTCTTTTCCACTTAAGAATCTTCCTGTAATACTTTTATCATTTTTCATAACTTCTTCTGGTGTTCCAGCTGCTACGACATACCCTCCTCTATCACCAGCTTTAGGACCAATATCGATTAAATAATCTGCTGCTCTCATTGTATCTTCATCATGTTCTACAACTATTAAAGTATTACCTAAATCTCTCATTTCTTTTAATGAATTAATTAATCTTTCATTATCTTTTTGATGTAATCCAATACTAGGTTCATCTAGAACATATAATACTCCGCTTAATCTACTTCCAATTTGTGTTGCAAGTCTTATTCTTTGTGATTCACCACCACTAAGTGTTCCTGCAGAACGATTTAAAGTTAAGTAAGATAATCCTACATTATTTAAAAATTCTAATCTTGATTTTATTTCTTTTATAATTAATTCACTTATTTGTTTTTCTTCATTATTTAGTTTTAATTTATCAAAAAATACAATTAATTCTTTAATACTTAAACAAGTTAATTCATATATATTTTTTTTACCAACAAATACATTTAATACATCACTATTAAGCCTTGCACCTTTACATTTAGGACATACACTTTCTACCATATACCCTTCAATCCATTCTCTTATCCAAGTACTTGTTGTTTCAATATATCTTCTTTCTAAATTATTAACTATACCTTCATAATAATCTGTTGTATATCTTTTATTACCATTTTTAGAAGTATATTCAAAATTAATTAATTCTTTAGAACCAAATAATATAATATCTAAATCTTCTTTTTTCATATCTTTAACTGGTATACTTAAATCTATATTATAATATTTAGCAACTGTGATTACATTTGTCATATATATATTTTGATCTAAATTAAGTGGTTTAATAGCACCATCTAATATACTTAAACTTTTATCTGGTATTAATAAATCTATATCTATATGTTGTGTTATACCTAGTCCTTTACATTCTTTACAAGCACCATATGGAGCATTAAATGAAAATAAACGAGGTTCAAGTTCTGGTAATGAAAAATCACAATATTCACAAGCATAATGTTCACTCATAATTATTTCTTTATCACCAATTACATTTATTACAACTTTTCCATCACTTAATTTAGTTGCTGTTTCAATAGAATCAAATATTCTACTTCTATCTTCATTTCTAACTATTACTCTATCTACAATTACTAATATATTAGATTTCTTATTTTTCTCTAATTTTATTTCCTCTGATAAATCATATCTTTCATCATTAACTATAACTCTAGTGAAACCTTTTTTTCTTAAATCATCAAATTCTTTTTCATGAGTACCTTTTTCTCCATAAACTATAGGAGATAATATTTCTAATTTAGTATTTTCTTCTAATGACATAATTTTATTAGTCATTTCTTCTACACTTTGACTTTTTATTGGAGTTTTATGTTTAGGACAAATTGGTGTACCTATTCTTGCATATAAAAGTCTAAAATAGTCATAAATTTCCGTCACAGTTGCAACTGTACTACGTGGGTTTTTATTAGTAGTTTTTTGGTCTATAGATATACTAGGACTAAGTCCTTCTATAGAATCTACGTCAGCTTTTTCACTACCACCTAAAAATTGTCTTGCATAACTAGATAAACTTTCTACATATCTTCTTTCTCCTTCACGATATATAGTATCAAAAGCTAAACTACTCTTACCACTACCACTTACTCCAGTCATTACAACTAATTTATTCTTTGGTATTTCAATATCAATATTTTTTAAATTATTTTCTCTTGCACCTTTAACTACAATTTTATCCATAAATATATTCCCTTTCATTATAACTTAAAATCTATAAAGTAATATAACACACAAATAAATGTTCGTCAATAATAATTATAGATTATTTGTTTACAAATAATCTATAATATATTCTTTTTTTAATGTTTTACCCTTATTATAACTATCTAAGATATTTATTGCATTTGTATTATTTATAATATCAAATCTTTTTGCTTTAATATTTGCTAAAGCGTCATTTATTCTAATATTTGTAAAAAATGAATAACATAATAAATTAAACATATATATATCAATATCTTTATCAATTTTATCTAGACCATATCTATCTATATAATTTTCTATTATTGGATCTACATTATTTTTCATATAACCTTCTTTTGTTTCTAAATCTATATATGTATCAAAATCTATAATACAAGCATCTTCTTTGAAGTCATTATATAATAAATTATCATGGTATAAATCACAGTGTACTATTTTATATTCATTATGCATTCTATCTAAAATAGTTCTTATTTTTTTTAGTATTTTAATTTTTTTTTCGTATGAAACACAGTCATATTCATGTAATGGTTCATATTTATATTTATATTCTGTTAAATATGATATGAAATCTTCATCATCTTTTTTATCATATAATAATTTATATGGTAATATTAATCCACTGTCAGTTATATTTTTGCTAACTAATTTTTTTATTTTATCTTGTATTAGTTTTAAATATTGACTATTTCTAAATTCTTTATATACACATATTTCATCTTTATAATCTGCTATAAACAAATCTGCATTTGCTCCTTCTCCTATTTGTTCAAATCTTGTTAAGTATCCTAAATATTCTTTTTCCATAATTACCTCTTTCTATATATTATTTAATATATTAAATAATTCCTCTGCACTTTTTGCTTTACATATTTCTTTTTTTATATTTGAAACATTTGGTATACCTTTTAAATACCATAATGCGTGATTTCTTATTTCTAATAAAACAACTTTTTCTGGTTTATATTTTTTTAATAAATTAAAATGTTTTTTTAACATATTAATTCTTTCTTCTAAACTTATTTCGTTATTATATTTGTTATTTTTTAAATATTCGATTGTATTTTTTATTAACCAAGGATTTCCTAGTAATCCCCTTCCAATCATTACTGCATCACAATTTGTTTCTTCTAACATTTTTTTTGCTAGTTCTGGGCTGGTTACGTCTCCATTACCTATCACTGGAATAGAAACAGTTTCCTTTATTTTTTTTATCAATTTCCAATCAGATTGTCCACTGTAACCTTGGCTTCTTGTACGAGGGTGAATTGCTATTGCACTTGCACCATTTTTCTCAATTATTTTGGCTATTTCTACACAATTTATACTTTTTTCATCCCATCCACTTCTTATTTTAACTGTCACTGGTACAGAGATATTATCAACCACAGACTTCACTATTTTACCTATTTTTTCTGGATCTTTTAATAATGCACTTCCTGATTTACTTTTTATTGCAATCTTTGGTACTGGACAACCCATATTAATGTCTATAAATACGTTTTTGTAATTGTTTGTAACTATAATTGCTGCTTTAGTTAAAACTTCTTCATTTGATCCAAAAAGTTGTACAGCAACTGGTATATTTAATGTTTCTATCCCTTTTAACATATCCAATGTTTTTTTATTTTCTCTAACAATTGCTTCTGCACGTATTAGTTCAGTTACTGCATAACCAACACCCATTTCTTCACATATCTTCATATATGCAGGATTTGAAATTCCTGCCATAGGTGCTAAAACAACTTTATTTTTTATTTTCAAATTACCAATATTCCACATAAGTATCACATCCCATGAAACATGAATTAGTTTATCATATTTTATAATTTTTTACAAATTTTATATAATTAAAAAAAGTCTTACAGACTATTAATATAATTTATTAATATCTTTTAAGAATTTTTTGCTTTTTAAATATAATCCTGTATATCTATCATAATAGGTGTTTATAAAACGGTCTATGTTATTTATAACTTCTTCACTTATTTTTAAATCAGATATAGTATTAATATCTATTAAATAATACATTCGAAACATTTTAATAGTTTTTGTATCATATATTATCTCATTTGTATAACAATTACTACATAAATAACCTCCAGCATCTCCATTAATTGTTACTATATTTTTTGTATTTCCACATTTACTACAACTATTAAAATTTATTCCGACACCTAAATAATCTAAGACTTTAATTTCATATATGTTGCATATAACTTTTGGATTCAGTGATTCATTTAATTTAAGTATTGTACTGATGAATAAATTATATAAATTTTCAGTATCATATGCCTGTTTAATAATTTGGTAAGTTAAATCAACTATATAGGATAAATAGCTAACAGCTAATAAATCACTTTTTATATTTTTTAGTTCATTAATAACATTAGCTTCAATTAAAGTATTTAATTTGTCATTAGTTCCTTTAATAATAAACTTACCATATGTAAACTTAGTTGTATTTACTCTTAAATTACTTTTTAAACTTTTTGCTCCTTTAGCAATACATCCAATTAAACCCTCTTTTGTAAATATATTTATTATTTTAGAAGTATCTTTATATGGTACTTCACTTATTATAAAGCCTTCAATTTCTTTCACTTTATCACTTCTTTTTATATTCTAAATAATATTCTATCTTTCCTGTTTTTTTAAACATTTCCCATAATTCTTTTTTAGTCATAATAACCAACCCTTTCTTACTTACATAATTATATTGGTTATTATTTTTATATTTTATTCATTTCAAATAAATTTTCTTTTATTGCTATAAATAAATAATAATTATAAGGCATTTTATTATTATTCATATAATTAATAATAGTTTCTATTTCTTTAGTATGTATATCTTTATTATTTTTTTTAATATATTATATAAATTCATTTAATTTATATTTTTTGTCAGTAATATTATATTTTTTTAAATATATTCTTACATTATCTATAACAAAATTAGAAAATATATCTTTATTATTATTTAAATAATATATGAGTAATTTTGAGTCCCAACCTAGATTGTTATAATAGTCTAGTATATTAAATGGTTTATCATTTACTAAATCATCACTTATTTTATCTACAACATTTTTTACAATATCTAAATTATTTTTATTAAAATCGTTTTCTCTTTTTAAAAATTCTTTTAATATATTTTTTTCTATATTAGTTAAATAATAATTCTTATAATTATTTATAAATTTTTTAAAATCATTATATGAATAATTAGAATTAGAAACATATTCTTTTATATTATGTTTATCTTCTTTTATATAATTATTTATTATATTTATTATGGTTTCAGTTTCTTTTCTTTTACTTATTTTATTAATATTTATTTTTTTATTTTTAAATTTTAATCTATATTCTATATATAATTTATTTATTTCTTTTTTTTCTTCTAATTCTTTTATGTAATTTGTTACTATTTCGTTAAATTCATTTAAATTTATTTTTTCTTCTTTTATAAATTTATTTATTGAGTCTATTTCTCCATTAGAATCTATGTAAAACTTTAAATATTTTTCTTTATTCATCAATTATACCAAATTCCTTTAAATAACGTTCTTTGTCTCGCCAATCTTCAATTGTTTTTACATATAATTCTAAATATATTTGTTTACCCAATGTATTTTCTAAATCTACTCTTGCACGGCTTCCTATTTCTTTAAGCATTTTACCGCCTTTTCCGATTATGATTTTCTTAACATTACTTCTATCTACTATAATATCGACACTGATGTTGATTACATTAGATTTTTCTTGGTAATTTGTAGTGACACATGTTACACTGTGAGGTATTTCTTCTTTTGTAAGTTCTAATATTTTTTCTCTTACGAATTCACTAGCTAAAAAATATTTACTTGCGTTAGTTATTACACCATCATCATAGTATTTAATTGTATCGTTAAGATAAGTTTTTATTACTTTTAGCAATCTATCTATGTTGTCATTTTTTAATGCAGATATAGGTATAATTTCTGCAAAATCATATAAATCTTTATATATGTTGATTGCATTCATTATTCCTTCATTATTTAATTTATCTATTTTATTTAGTATTAATATAACTGGAACATCATTATTCTTAAGAGCATTTATTATAAATTTATCTCCTTTACCTATTCCAGTAGAAGCGTCAACTATAAAAAGTATTAGATCTATATCACTTAAATTACTATATGCTTCTTTGTTTAATTCTCTACCTAATTTATCATGTGGTTTATGTATTCCAGGTGTATCAACAAAAACAATTTGAGTATCTTTATCATTATAAACTCCATGTATTGAATTTCTTGTTGTTCCAGCAACATCACTTACTATTGCTATTTTGTTATTAATTATTGTATTTATTAAAGTACTTTTACCTGTATTAGGTCTTCCTATTATACTTACAAATCCACTTTTCATAAATTAACTTCCTTCCATCTTTTTTTATTTTTTTATGCTATATAAATAATAACTCTTTTTTATAACAACATTATTATACATTATTTTTTTATAATTTGGTATATTTTATAAGATAAAACCTTATTAAAAGAGAAAAAAACGTACTTGTGTGCGTTAATTTATTATTTAAAAATATTTTTAAATTAATATTACGTTAATTTATTTCATTTTAATCATATTATATATCTTCTATGATTCTATTAAATTCTTCTTCTTTTAAATTAGTAATCTTTAACATTAAATCTTTATCTAAATTAT
>CAKOHQ010000005.1 GCA_934085875.1 uncultured Bacilli bacterium
GGTGATGTTTTTTGTGAATTTATAAAAGATATTAAAATTGAAAATGAAATATTATCTAAAAGTATTAATGATTTCCAAAAAGAAATTAAATTAGCAAAATCATTAAAAAGAAAAAAATAAAATCTATGATGTGTTTTATTAACTAGGTAATAACTCATTACTCAATATATAACAAAAAACTAACTATTCAGTTAGTAATTTATTACACTCGAATTTATATTAGTTTGAATTTTTATCAATCAGTATTGTTTTTTACATAAGGTCAGTATTTTACTACCGTTAAAACTACCTTTTCCGAAATTATATCTTATTTAATATTTTTAAAATATCTATAAATATCGCCCCAATTATTAACTTCATAAATATATTCACTGTGTGGTAATTTTTTTAAATTAACATCTCTAAAATACAATGTCTTAATTTTATTATTACTTAGTTGATCAATTATTTTATAATCATCATCTATCATAACATCAATATTTTCTTGTTTACAAATTTCTAATTTATTAGTTATATTCCAATAATATTTATCAAAAACAATATTATTTTTTTCTAGTATATTAATAGCATCATCTTTAAGTTCATCAAGTAATACTCCTCTAGAAGTTATTACTACTAACTCATACCCTAAGTTTTTAATTTTTTTGTATATTTCTAAAAAACCTGGTTTCAAATTACATTCTTTTGCAGCCTTTAATAAATATTTTTGATTAAATAATTCCTGTTCTTCCTTTGACCAATCATATCTTCCTTGATATTTAGGCTCCTCTTTATCAAATAATTCTCTCTCATTTAAATCTTCAATAGCAAATATTTCTTCATATACTCTCCACACATTTTCACTGTCTATTACAACACCATCTAAATCTATACCAATTTTCATAAATTTTTCTCCTATCTTAAAATTTCTTCTGGTTTATTTAAATACTCTTGAATTCTACTAAAAGCTTTTGATAAATGAAATCCATCAACAAAAATGTGACTTACCGTAATATTTAAAGTTAATTCATATTTTCCATCTTTTTCAACATATTTTCCCCAACATACTCTTGGAATGCATTGTGATGATTTATCATTTGGGATTGGATGATTAAATTCTATAAAATCCACCCACGGCACACATGTTATATAATATTCGTTAAAACAATGTTCTGGATTATAATTATCTTTTTTAATTTTTGTTTGTTTTTTCGCTTTTTCAATGTTTCCAGAAGAAATTTTATAAAATTCTATAAAATCACTATGATTAATATGTCTAACGTTTTCAAACACACCAGTTTTTGTCATAACAGTAAATGCTGGATTAATATCATCAAAAATTACTGGTTTATCATCAACTAATCTCATTCTCATTTCATCAATGCTATTTAAACTTTTTAAAACTATATATAAAAAATCTATAAAAAAAGATTCTTTCACGTCTTTTATATATCTTACTAAATTAGTAACGTCCATCCTAACATTCATTCCATAAGTACTATCAGAAAAACCCTTGAACCATTCATATGTTTTTAATCTATCCCAATTTAATAATTCAACTTCCCTCATTTTAATCTCCTTTATTTTTATAATCACAACTTTTTACAAATTAAATCATAAATATTATATCATAATAATAAATATTTTGTTTACAATTATAACTTTAAGCAATTTTACATAATTACATTTAGTATTTTTAATATCAAAAAATTTCAACTTATATTTAAGTTAAAAACATCTATTTTAAGTTCAAACTATCCAAAGTTCGAATGTCAATCAAATTTGGTGGAGCCGGTGAGAATTGAACTCACGTCCAAAATACTTCCTTATCCAACATCTACAAGTTTAGTTAGAACAAATTATTCATTAATAAAAAAGAGTCTAACAATCCTATTTATTAATATAGTTTATAAATATTCATCAATTATCCTAAACAAAACAATTGATATATCTTATATATATGAACCCTAATCAAACCTATAAGAAAATAAGACTAAAGTGCTTTATTGCCAAATTAGGCAAATGCTAAAGCGTTATTATTAAATGTTTTGTCAGTTAATTTAAACTGGTTGCTAATTAAGGAATAGCACACCACTTGCAGTTAGATAGAAACATATCCTGTCGAAACCATTACGACCCCATGAATATAATATACCACATTTATTAATTATTATCAACTATCTTAATAATAAGTTCTCCATCTTTACTATATAAATATTTTTCTCTAGCATATTTAGCAACATAATCTGGGTCCTGTAACTTTTTTACATCAGTTTCAAGTATTTCTTTATCAGATAATAATTTACTATATTTAGTCTCTAAATCTTTCTTTTCCTTCTTATTTTTCATAATCTCTTTCCAATACGTAATTGTAGTATAAGACATATAAGATATTAATAAAACAAAAATAGAAAACCATAAAAACATTCTTCTTTTAGCACCTTTATTAACTTTTCTTTTCATATACTTTCCACCATAATAATATTACCACAAAATCAAAAAATAATTAAATTATTTATATATAAACATGTAAATAAATGTAAATATAATAATAATATAATTATAAATATTAAAACTGCCATCATAATAAAAATAATATAAAATTATATAACCAGCAAAAGATAAAATCAATAAAATATATTTCAACACTTTGCTAAACGTTATCTTTTTTATCAAATAAAATAATAAAAACCAATATAAAAACGTAATTAATATATTAATAAATATTTTCATTTAAATAATTTGCTAAAGAATCCGTCTTCTTTTTCTCCATCGATACCATCTAAATAATTAACACTATTAATTTTACCTTTTATACATATATTACCATCATTAGTATCTAATTTTATTAATTCTAAATTACTACCTTTAATGACTAAATTACCCATAACCGTATTAATATGAAATTCATTTTCATTAAAATTATGTACTTTCTTAGTACCATTAATAAATATATTACTACGTTCCAATATTTTAATACTATGACTAATTACATTACTATCAAAACTATTTTCCATTAAGATCACCTAATTAAATATATAAAATTATATAAAAAAAAGACCAATTACAGGTCAATTTTATTATTCAGCTTTATTATAAGCATCAATTATAGCATCTTCAAACATTTTTCTAGCATCAGAGTTAATTGGATGAGCTATATCTTTATATTCACCAGTAGCAGTTTTTCTACTAGGCATAGCTATAAATAAACCGTTATCTCCTTCTATTATTCTAATATCATGAACAGCAAATGAGTCATCTAATAAAATAGATGCTTTACCTTTCATTCTAGAGCCTTCTTTTTCAACTTTTTTTACATTTACAGATGTTATTTTCATAATTAACATGCACTCCTTTCAAGTTTTATAAACTCTAACTACATTTTATTATAAATATTTCCTAATTGCAAGCATTTTGTCTAGCATTTCTATTATTTTATCTAGGATAACCTACATACATCATACCTTTTGATTTTAACCCGCCAATTCCATCTTTACCATATTTAGTTTTAGATAATAAATCAATTAAATTAATATCCTTGTCTTTTTCGGTAAGAGCTAAATTAATTGCAATAATAGCAGGGTCTAAAGCATGGATATTAATACGTTTAGGACTAGATGCAAAATTAGCACCAGCCTTAATAAGAGCTTCATAATCACTTTGGCAAGCACCAGCAATAATAACTAACTTTTCATGACTTTTCTCATATTCTCTTGCCTTATATACAGCATTAACAAAATTTTTAGAATTTTTATAATTATTTATATTATTAACATCTTTTGATTTGTTTATCGAATCATGTCCTGTCACAATTAAAATATCGGGTTTATACTTTTTTAATAACTTTAATGTAATATTACCAATATCATTTTCGTTAACATATTCACCAACTGCAAATACATTTGCTTTTTTATAAAACTCTAAACAACGATTTAAATAATCTCTATCTCCATCAATATGTAATATTTTAGCAGGCAAATAAAAATACTCACTTCTATCCATATTATCTCTAACAATAATATTTCTTACAAATTCTTCATCTTTATTTTGATAATCACATTTAACTAAATCATCAACTTTAGCATCTGCAAACAATCTAATATCTACACCCTTTAATATAACTAAATCATCTTTAAAATCAACTATTTCAAAAATAGTATCATTGTTATAGCTGTTTCTAGTAACATAGTCACCAACATTAAACTCCATTATATCACCTAATTAAATATATAAAAAATAATAAAAAAAAAGAACAAATAATATAAATTATAAATTATTTACAATCTCAACAAATATTTTATAATCAACATCTTCTGCTCTATTAATTAAATCTAAATTATATTTTTTTAATATACACTCTATTTTTTCCAAATCATAATTCTTCAAATTATTTTTTAAATTCTTTCTTTTTTGCATAAAAGCATCATTAATAAATTTTTTATATTTAGAAAAACTAAGTAAATCTAACAAAACTTTTCTTTTAGTAAATTTTATAACAGCACTATCTACGTTAGGAACTGGATAAAAATTGTTTCTATCAACAGTAAATAAATATTCAACATCATAATAATAGTTTAATATAGCGCTTATTGCACCATAATTTTTTGTACCGACTTTAGCACTTAATCGCTCTGCAACTTCTTTTTGAACCATCATTACCATAACATCTGGAATAATATTTTCATCTATAAATTTAGATATAATAGGAGTTGTTATATAATAAGGAACATTAGCAACAAAATAAATATGCTTATCACTATCTAAATAATCTTTTAAATTTATACTTAAAAAATCCTTATAAACAACATTTAAATTATCGCAAGATATTTTATCTAAATATTCTTTTAAACTCTCATCTATTTCAAAAGAAATAACAGGAACATTTTTTGTAATAAGTTTTTTTGTTAATACTCCACTACCAGCACCAACTTCAACAATCATACTATTATCTTTCATACAAAAACTATTTGATATATCATCAAGTATTTTATCATTATTTAAAAAATTTTGTCCATATTTCTTCTTAAAATCATGTTTAATCATATATTACCTCTTTTAAAAAATCAAGAATTACTTCTTGACCAACCATATCTTAATACATCATAAGATATATACTTTCTTCCTATACCATATGCATCACTAGTTGCACTTACTAATAAATCCAAATTAGTACCTGTCACACCTCTATCAAGAACAATCGCAACAGTTTTTTCTCCATTATTATCAAATCTAACAATAGAACCACAAGATAAACTTTGACTTGAAGCCATAATTCTTACAGTTCCATAATCTTTATCACTATATGTAGTTGTTCCATCTAAAACATTTTGCCCAGTACAACCTAAAGTACCTCCACATAAAGGACAATCAGCAGTATAACCTGTTAAATATCCAACGTAAGTATCTTTAGGATAATATAAATCATTCATTCTTATTTCTTCCATTTTTATTGCCATTGCAGTTAAATCTAACACTTTATTCTTATTGTCATTAAATACAATACCATTATCTTTTTCAACATTAACTTTAACTAAGGAAAAAACAAAAACAAATATTATTAATAATTTTAAACTTTTTCCTATAAATTTCAAAATATATCACCTCATAGGTTATATATAATATATCAAAATTAACACTATATGTCAAAAATATCCTTTATATTTTTATTAGAAATATTTGCCAAATCTTCCACACTAACCCCAGTATTACTTGATACAAAATTAACAATATCAATAACATGGGTGGGATTATTTTCTTCACCTCTAAAAGGAACTGGTGCTAAGTAAGGACTATCAGTTTCAAATACAACATTATCTACACCAATAGTTTTAATTACTTCTATTAATTTACAATTTTTAAAAGTAATTACACCATTAATACCAAGCTTATATCCTAATTTAATATACTCCTTGGCAACTTCTACACTTCCATTAAAACAATGTATAACACCCTTTACATCATATTTTTTTAAAATACTAAGCATATCTCCAGTTGCTTCTCTAGAATGAATTATAACAGGTATATTAAGTTTCTCAGCAAGCTTCAATTGCTTACATAAAATTTCTATCTGTTCTTCCTTATTATCCTTATTATAATAATAATCTAAACCAATTTCACCTATTGCAACCATCTTAGGATTATCTTTATTTTTTATAATCAAAGCCATAACATTATCTATCTCATCTAAATCATTTTCTGGATGCAATCCTATAGCACAATACATATTAGAATACCTTTTTGATAAATCTAATACTTCTAAAGAAGTTTTAAAATCACATGCGTTATTTATAACTCTATTAACATTACTAGAATTAATTTTTTTCATTATATCATCAACATCATAATATTCTTCATATATATGACAATGTGTATCAGTAAACATAATAATCACCAAAAAAATTATATAATAAAAAAAGAATATTGCCAATTATTAATTGATATAATCTATTAATATATTAACAATATCTTTATATATTTCATTATTATCTATCTTTTCATCACTAACAAATACTATATATCCATACAAAACACTATCATTTATTAGTTGAAAACTTTTTACATATCCACATGATTTAATATTATTATTAAATTCTAACTCTACTTTTTCTTGATTCAACAACAATTCATTTATATCATTTTTTAATGTAGAATCAGTATTAATATCAATTATATTTGAAGAAACAACATCATTACCATTTGTTATAAAAGCCTTTACATTATTATATTTATAAATGTAATTTAAAACTTTATCTAATTTATCCTTTATTAACAATATACCACCAGTTTTTTTAACAATAATATTATCTCCTTCAATATACAATTCTAATTCATCAAAATTTTTAATTTTAAAAGTATTTCTTATTTGTTTAGGAATAACAATTCTTCCTAATTCATCAATTCTTTTCTTAAAAGTATTCAAACTTATCACCAGTATTATTATGAAAAATTATATTTCTTTTATACAACTTTTAACTAGTAATAATAAATCTAATAAATCTTTTACATAATCTCCTTTTCTATTTAATATACTTAGTGAAATTATAATTTTTTTATTAACATATTTCAATCTAAATTTTGGATTAATAGTATATATTTGTAAAAATAATTTTTCTCCATCAATCAGATCAGATATATTAGTTGGTAATTCAATTTCAACATTACTTCCAATATATTTTATATTAGTAATCTTCATATCATCTGCAATACTTTGAAACCACTCTTCATACATATAATTAATAATATCATCACTTAATTTACCAAATCTATCTTCTAATTCATTCTTAACATTAGTAAAACTTTCCTTAGAATCAATTTCATTTATTAATTTATGTATTTCTATTCTAATAGATTCATCATCAACATAATCTTTTGAAATAGAAGTATTAACATTAAGTAAAGTTTTTTCATTATCATTTTCTTCTTTAACATTAATACCTTTTAACTTATTTACTTCTTCATTAACCATATCCATATATAAATCTATTCCAATAGAACTAATAAATCCAGATTGTGTACTTCCTAAAAGTTCTCCGGCACCACGAATAGATAAATCTCTCATTGCAATTTTATATCCACTACCAAGTTCTGTAAAATCTCTAATAGTTTGTAAACGTTTAATTGCAATATCATTTAACATTTTATCTTTTTCATACATCATATAAGCATAAGCAATTCTATCACTTCTACCAACTCTACCACGTATTTGATATAACTGACTTAAACCAAATCTATCAGCATTTTTAATAATTAATGTATTAACATTAGGTATATCTATACCAGTTTCTATTATTGTAGTACAAATAAGAACATTATATTTTCCATCTACAAAATCACTGACAACTTTATCTAAATGATTTTTATCCATTCTACCATGTGCCAAACATATTTCTGCTTCAGGAACTAAATTTTTAATCTTTTCATATTCGCTTTCCAATTTTTCAATATTATTTATTAAAACATAAACTTGACCTTCGCGTGATAACTCTTTATATATTGCTTCTTTTAATAAATAATTATTTTCTTCTACAACATAAGTCTGAACTGGAAATCTATTTATTGGTGGAGTATCTATTATAGACATATCCTTTACACCACTCATTGCCAATTTTAAAGTTCTTGGAATAGGTGTTGCAGAAAGTGTCAAAACATTTACACTATTTCTCATTTGTTTAATTTTTTCTTTTTGACTAACACCAAAACGCTGTTCTTCATCAATTACTAATAAACCTAAATTTTTAAATTTAATATTTTGATTTAATATTTTATGTGTACCAATAACTATATCAATAGTGCCTTTTTTCAATCCATCTATAATTCTATTAAAATCTTTTGTAGAAGTAAACCTATTTAAAAGTTCAATATTTACAGGAAAATGTCTAAATCTTTTAACAGCATTTTCATATTGCTGTTTAGATAATATAGTAGTCGGACAAAGATATGCAACCTGCCTATTATTCATAACTGTTCTAAACATTGCTCTCATAGCAACTTCTGTTTTACCAAAACCAACATCTCCACAAAGTAATCTGTCCATAGGCTTAGAACTAGATAAATCATTTAAAATATCTTTGATTGACTTTGTTTGATCAGGAGTTTCTTCATATTCAAAATCATTTTTAAATATTTCTTCTTCTGGCGTTTCAACATATCTATCTCCTACAACAATTTCTCTCTCAGCATATAATTTAATTAATTCACCAGAAATATCCTGTATTTTACTCCTAGCTCTCGCTTTCGCTTTCACCCAATTATTACTGTTTAAACTATTTAATTTAGGACTAGTTGTATCACTATCACTATATTTATATATAGTTTCTATTTTACTAGCAGGAACATATATTTTATCATTACCAGCATAATTTATTAATAAATAATCTTTCTTAATTCCGTTATTTTCTAACGTCACTAAACCTTGATATTGACCAATTCCATGTACAACATGAACTATATAGTCACCTTTTTTTAAATCATCAAAACCCTTAATTTTTCTACCTATATTATAATGATTTATAAATACAGATTTTTTCTTTACATTTTCTATATCATATTCACTAATAACAATATATTTATCGAAAACAAATCCAGAATCAATATCTTGTTTTACAATGTTTACCCTATTTTCGTATTCTCCTTCAAATGAAATATCATTTCCAAATAAAGATATTATTTTATTAATTAAATTTTCATTAGTCATCATAAAAATTATAATATATTCACTTTTCATCTTATTTACATAGTCACATAAATTTTCATAATTATTATTAAAATTTATAACATCCTTAGATTTATATTTAACAATATCTTTACATATAGGACTATCGTCAAATGAATTAATATATATTTTATTATCGACATTAATATTATTGAAACTACTAAAATAATTATCTCCAATATTAAATTCTTTTTTATTATCAACATATGATTGATACGAATTTAGTATTTTTTTATAATCAACAAAAAAGACTTGAACATCATCTAATTTATCTATTATGTTTTCATAATCATTAGAAGATTCATCACTAAAATTATATAATGTAAACTCGTCTATATTTTTTTTAGATATTTGGCTTTCAACATCAAAATATCTTATAGAATCTATATCATCACCAAAGAATTCTATTCTTATTCCCAGATCTGATTCTATTGGAAAAACATCAATAATAAAATTTCTAACAGCATATTCGCCTGTAGTTGTCACTAAATTTGTCTTTACATAAGAATTATCCTCTAAAAATTTTATTATTTCATTTCTCTTAGTATCAAAATTAACCTTTAATTTTTTTATATCTTTATCTATTTTCTTTAAAAAACCTGACAAGTTAGTAATAACTATATGTTTGTTATTTGAAATTTTATTTAATGTATCAATTCTAGCAACACGTAAATCAGGGCTAGTGCTTATCGCTAATACAGTTGCAAATTCATCCATGGGAAAAAGGCATACATTTTTATTTCTTTTTTGTATACCTTTATAAATATTATTAGCATCATACAAAGACTCAGCAACTACTAAAACATTTTTATTATATATTTCATAATAGTTAACTATATATTCATTAATTAATGAATTATTGAGTCCCGAAACAGTTAATTCATTTTTATACTTAAAAATATTGCCCCACATATTATCACTTTCCATTATATTTATTCATAACATACATATAATCATTATTTATAAAATCTAAAATAGCATTATTTATTTTTTGAAAGTTTATTAAATCTAATTCACCTTTACTAAACTTACCCAATACATAATCTATTACATCTCTTTTTAAATCTGATTTTATACCAACTTTCATTCTAAAAAAGCCATCACTATGTAAATTATTAATAATTGATTTTATTCCATTGTGACCACCACTACTACTATTTATTTTAAACTTAACAACCCCTGTCATTAAATCTAAATCATCTTGAATAACCATAATATCTTTTAAATCAATGTCATAATATTTTACAAACTCACGTACACAATCACCAGAATTATTCATAAAAGTCAACGGCTTTAAAAAAATAACTTTCTCGCCGTCATAATTTTTCTCAAAATATAATCCATTAAATTTATTCTTAAAATTAACATCACCTAAAAAACTATCAATAGACATAAATCCTATATTATGTCTTGTTTTTTCATATTCTTTTCCCGGATTACCTAAACCTACTATTAACTTCATTTTACACTCTCCAAATACTTATCTATATAAAGTGGCTTTAAAACTTTTAAATCATCTTTACACTTATATTTTGCTTCAATCAATAAAAAACATGAATTAGAATTTATATTATCATAAACAAATTCTAATTTTCTTAAACCAAAATGATATTTTTTAAATAAATCTAAAATTTCAACCAATCTTTCAGGACGGTGAACTAAATATACACTACCACTATCTCTTAAAATCTTACTAGCACAACTTACAATATCTTCTAATGTAATACTAATTTCATGACGAGCAATCGCTTTCTCCTCATTAACATTAATAACAGAATCACTATTATACTTAAAATATGGAGGATTACAAGTCACAATATCAAATTTATAATCAAAATAATCAATTACATCTTTAATATTCATATTTAAATAATTAATATTATTTATTTTATTTAATTTAATACTTTTATCTCCTAATTCAAATATACTTTTTTGAAGTTCAACACCAACAATATTTTTATAAAATCTAGTAGATAGTATCATTGGTATAGGAGCATTTCCAGAACAAAAATCTATAATATTTTTTGTTCTAAAATTAATATCAACAAATTCAGCCAATAAAACAGAATCAATAGAAAATTTAAAAGCATCATTATTTTGATATATTTTCAAATCATAATTTAATAAATCATTTATCACTATAATCAACTACTTTTTCTTCACCATTTACATCAACAAAAGCTTTTTGACCAATAATATCAATTTTTACAACTTTTCCACTCATTCCATCGACATCAATAACTGAACCAATTTTAGGTAATTTTTTTCTTATACAAGTATAGTTTTCATCTTCATATGATAGACAACATAATAATCTTCCACAACAGCCATTTATTTTAGATGGATTAAGAGATATATTTTGATTTTTAGCCATATTTATTGAAATACCATCCATAGTATTTTTAAAAGTTTTACAACAAAAAGGCAATCCACAAGGCCCAATTCCACCAATTTCACGTGCCTTATCCCTAACACCTACTTGATGCAATTCAATATGAGTTTTATACTTTGCAGCTAGATACTTAACCAATTCTCTAAAATCCACTCTATCTTCAGCTGTAAAATTAAAAATCAATTGTTTCCTATCAAATGTATACATAGCATCAAGTAGTTTCATTGAAATATTATCTTCATCAATTTTCTTTTTAGTATCTTCAAAAACAATAGTAGCATCTTTTAAATTTTTTAAATATATATCATAATCTTTTTTTGTAGCCTTTTTCTTTATCTTTTTTATTTCAGTTTTTATTTTTTCTCTATCAATATTCAAATCTATATCATTTACTACACCTAATTGTATACCTTTATCTGTTTCAACCAAAATATAATCATCTTTAGATAAAGAAATACCATTGTCATCAAAATAATATGATTTACCATCTTTTTTAAATTTTACAGAAACTATACTCATACATTTAAACCTCCTAACAAAACATAATCAAAAACATAATCAGTATTAACATTACAATTTAATAAATTAATTGATTCATTTAACAACTTTATTCTACTAATATTTTCTTTATTAAAATCTAAATTATAGTAATATTGTAATAAATCTTTAAACATTATTATTAATTCACTACGTTCTTTTTTTTCATATTTCTTTTTTATTTTTAATAAAGAATAATACTTGTTATCTACAAAAAGAACTTTATTTAATTCTAAGTATTCTTTATTATCATTATCTATTTCTTTAGAATCACCATAAAATGTATTAACAATCTGACATCTACTTTTAATAGTAGGTAAAACTGCATCTAAATTGTCTGTAATAAAAAATGCAACCACACCTTTCATTGGTTCTTCTAAAAATTTTAATATCATATTAGCACTAGTAGAATTTAATTTATGTACTTCTTCTATCAGATAAATTCTATTTTTATTTATATATGATGTTTTTTGAAAAAAATTTTTTAAATCCACCATATCATCTTTCAATATTTGTTTTTTATCACTTTTTTTTATAACAACGAAATCTGATTGTATTTTATTTAAATTATCTTCATTAAATATATGTTTAACAAGAGTAATAACATCTTTTTGACAACTAAAAAAATCATTTGTATAAAATATATACGAATGAGAATTTTTACCACTTTCGAATTCTTTTTTTATTTCATCAAATTTATCTGATATAAACAAAATTACCACCTACTTAAAAATAATAATAATATTAATCCAGGGAATTTCAACAAATATACAATTGCTATACTAAATATATTTATTGGTATATTTAAATTCAATTTAGACAAAAATATATTTATAGCAAAAAGATACACTATTGAAAAGAAAAGATTTTTTACAAATTTATAAAATTTCATATTATCACCTATAAAATAATATGCAATAAAATTTTAAATATCTTTTCTATCCTGCAATGCTCTATCTAAAGTTATTGAATCTAAATAATCAATTTCAACACCCATTGGTATTCCGTATGAAAGTCTAGTTATCTTTACATCTTTTCCTTCCAATATTTTTTTTAGATACATTGTAGTTGCTTCACCTTCAATTGATGGCTTGAGAGCAATTATAACTTCTTTATCACCTTTAATATTTGTTAATCTTTTTACTAAATTATCAATGTTTAATTCATCAGGAGTTATTCCATCGATAGGAGAAATAACACCATTTAGTACATGATATTTACCTTCATAATTTCCTGTTTTTTCAAACATAAATACACTTCTATAATCTTCGACAACACATATTAAGTTATCATTTCTATACTCAGATTGACATATAGAACAAACATCATTATCTGTAATATGTCCACAGATTTTACATCTTTTAATATTATTTTTCAAATCAACTATGTACTTAGAAAAATCTTCTACATCTTCCATAGACATTTCTAATATTGACAAAGATAAGCGTTCAGCTGTTTTTTCACCAATACCATTAAATTTTTTAAAAGATTCAATAGTTTTGGTTAAAATATCTGGGTACATTAGAACAATCCACCTGCTAACTTACCATACATACCCATCTTTTTATCTATTTCTTTATTAATTTTATTAATTGCATCATCAAAAGCAATTTTTATCATATCTTCCATACATTCTAAATCTTCAGAATCCATATCTGTTTTATTTTTTATTTCTACCTTAGTAATAGATTTATCTCCTTTTAAAGTGATATTAACCCATTCACTTTCTCCAACAAAAGTCATATTATTTAATTCATCTTGTTTTTTTTGTATGTCTTTTTGCATTTTCTGTGCTTGAGCCATTAAGTTATTCATATTCATAATTACATTTCTCCTATTCTATTTCTACTAAACTATCTCCAAACAAATCATCAGCAATATCTTTGATATCCGAATCAGATTCATTTGTCTCTTCCTTAATTATAACATTTTCATCTAAATATTTATACTTCTTATTTTTATTTTCAATAAATTTTTTCTTTTCAACATTCCATTCATCTATTGACAATGCAACAAATTTATAGTCACTTTTAAACATTTCGTTATACTTTAATTCTATACTATCAATATTATTATTAAAAATTATCGCTTCACTATCATTTTTAAAAGAAAAAATTACATTCGTTTTAGATACAACCTCAACATTAGACGGTTCCATATATCCCATAATTGTATAATCATTATTAAGTTTCATATTATCTATTAAATTATTCCAATTAGATATAAACTCATTTTTATAAATTTTAGAAACATCTACAAAACTATTATTTATCCTTATTGATTTTATATCTTGTATTTTAGTTTTTTGCTCTGTATCTTCCTTTACATCATTTTCTTCATGAAAATTATCAGAATGTTTTTTAAACTCGTTCTCTGATTTTACATCTGCTTTACTTTGGGAAATATTAACATCATTATTTCCCGGGAAATAATTTAGAGTGATTAGTTCTATTTTAATCAATATAAATGGATTTATCATAGAATTAAATCTCCCAATTATATTATTTAAAATATTAATATTCTTTTTTATAAATTCTATTTCTTTATAATTAACTACTTTTTTAGTAATTATTAAGCTTAACAAATAATTTACATAATCATTTATGAAATTCAAAGGAGTAATTCCAGAATTAGAAATCTCATCTATTTGTCGATTTATTTCTTCTACCATATTTGATTTTACACTATTATATAATTTTTCTAATTTACTTTCGCTTAATACTCCAAAATTATTTTCGATTAATTCAGTAGTTATTTCAGTATTAAATTTTGATATTTTATCTAAATAACTTAAAGCATCTCTTAAACAACCATTGGATAATTTAGAAATTTCTTTTAAAGAATCTTCAGTTATTTTAATATTTTCTTTTTCACATATATTTTTTAGATGTTCAATCATTTTATTTTCAGGTATTTTTGTAAAATCAAATCGTTGACATCTTGACATGACTGTTTCAGGTATTTTATTTATTTCAGTAGTTGCTAAAATAAATATAACATGACTTGGAGGTTCTTCAAGAGTTTTTAAAAAAGCATTCCACGCACTATTAGACAACATATGTACTTCATCTATAATATATACTTTATATTTTGAATTATAAGGTGCGATCTTTACACTATCACGTAAAGTACGTATTTCTTCTACACCATTATTACTGGCAGCATCTATTTCTATAATATCAGCTGATTCATTATATGTTTTACACATTTCACACTCATCACAAGATACTCCATTAGAATTATTCAAACAATTTAATGTTTTAGCAAAAATCTTAGCAGTACTAGTTTTACCAGTTCCCCTAGGACCAGTAAATATGTAAGCATGAGCTATTTTATTATATTTAATTGAATTTATTAATATATTCTTTATATTATCTTGTCCGACCAATTCTAAAAAGTTTTTAGGTCTATATTTTCTATAAAAAACTTTATAATCCATAGACAACCCTCCTGGACTAATTATAACATATATTTAATATCTTTTATTTTTTTTCTCTTAATTTATGAAAAAAATTAGACATCAGTCCATCAAAATCATCATTATTATTCTCAACAAACATTTGTTCGTATTGAGTTTTATTATATTTGTTATTTACTTCACCTCTTTTTTGTAAATAATAAACTTTATTTATACGAGACTCTTGAATTAATTGTTTACACATATCACAAGGTTCTAAAGAAACATATAAAATACAATCATTTAAATTCCATCTTTTTAACCTTTTATACGCTTTTTGAAGACATATTATCTCTGCATGTAGTAAAGCATTAGATTTAATATTTTTATTGTTATATGCACTTGAAATAACCTTATTATTGCGTAATAAAATAGCACTAACAGGTACTTCATTTTTTCTATAGGCTTTCAAAGATTTCTTATATAAAATTTTTAATATTTTTTCTTTTTTCATAATTTGCTCCATTAAAAAAGTGCACATTAACATTATTTAATATGGCTGCTACATTCCTGTCCTGACCAGTTTATAAAAATATTAATTGCACGTATAAATAATAACATTTTAGAATATATTAATCAAGGTTATTAACAATGTTTCACGTGAAACATTAAACCTACACCAACTATTAGATAATAAATAGATAATTTAATAAAAAAACATTAATAACAAAATGCTATACTGCAAGTTTATTTATAAAAAATAGAAACATGTTTCACGTGAAACATAAAAAAAGAACGAATTATTCGCTCTTTTTGTTATTATTTTCATTTATTGTGGATAAATCATCGCTATTTTCAATGTTTTCTGATTCTTCTTCTTTATCTACTATACTAATTGTTGAAACATATTGATTATCTTTTAAATTAATTAATCTAACACCTTGAGTCACACGACCTAATTGACTTATTTGATTTAAAGATAGTCTTATAATCATTCCTGAATTAGTAATAATCATTAAATCTTGATTATCATCAATAATTTTAAATGACACTAAAGAACCGTTCTTCTCTGTTATATTAAGTGCTTTTACACCTTTACTACCACGTTTTGTTGTTCTAAATTCGCTAACTAAAGTTTTCTTACCATAACCTTTTTTAGTAGCAATGAGAATATTATTATCCAAAGATACAACTTCAATACCAACGCAATCAGCATCAACTAAATTAATACCTCTAACGCCTGAAGCAGTACGTCCCATAACACGTATATCATCTTCACTAAATACAGCCATACGACCTTCAGAAGAACCCATCATAATATATTCATTTCCTGTGGATTTCTTTACACCAATTAACTCGTCATTATTACGTAAAGAAATACAAATTTTACCACTGTTTCTTATATTTTCAAATTCACTAATTAAAGATTTTTTTATAAATCCTTTTTTAGTACCAAATACTAAGAATTTATAATCATCATCATTACTCATTTTAATTAAAGAATTAATAGATTCATCCTTCTCAATTTGCAATAAATTAATTATAGGTAACCCTTTTGCTTGTCGACTATACTCAGGTATTTCATAACCTTTCATTCTGTAAACTTTACCCTTATTAGTGAAAAATAATAAATAATCATGTGTGGATAAGTTTATCATATGTTCAACATAATCTTCTTCATTAGTTGACATTCCCTTTACACCTACGCCACCACGATGTTGAGATTTATAAGAATTAGCGGACAAACGTTTGATATATCCTTTATTTGTTAACGTCACAATGATATTTTCTTCAGGTATTAAAGATTCATCTTCAATATAATCAATAGCAGTCATATCAATAGTAGTTCTTCTATCATCACCATATTTATCTCTGATTTCAGTTAATTCATCTTTTACAATACCTAACACCATCTCTTCAGAAGATAAAACTCTATTGTAATATTCAATTTTTTCCAATAAATCTTTCAATTCATCTTCAATTTTTCCTCTTTCAAGACCAGTTAAACGTCTTAATTTCAATTCAAGAATACTATCAGCTTGAATTTCACTTAAACCAAATCTAGACATTAAAGTCGTTTTAGCTACTTGGTCAGTTGAAGATTCCTTTATTATTTTAATAACTTCATCAATATGATCTAAAGCAATCTTTAAACCATTTAAAATATGTACTCTATCTTCAGCTTTTTTCAAATCAAATTTAGTTCTTCTTATTATTACTTCTCTTTGATAATCTATATACTTAGCGATAATATCCTTAAGACCTAATACTTTAGGAGTTTTACCATCAATCATTAATAAAATTATACTATAATTTGTTTGAAAAGAAGTATGTTTATACAAATTGTTTAAAACTACTTGAGCATTTGCATCCTTCTTTAAAGTTATTGTAATTTTAACACCATCTTTTAAATCAGTATGATAATCACTAATTCCTTCAATAACTTTATTGTGTACAAGTTCAGCAACCTTATTTTTCAAATCCAAAGTATTTACACCATAAGGCACCTCTGTAATAACAATATTATTATGATTTCCATGTTCTTCTATCATTGCCTTACTTCTTATAGTAATTGTACCTCTACCAGTCTCATATGCACGTCTAATGCCCGAATTACCAAGTATTATACCACCTACTGGAAAATCTGGACCTTTAATATGTTCCATTAACCCTAAAGTATCTATATCTGGATTATCAATATATGCAATACAACCATTTATAACTTCTGTTAAATTATGTGGTGGAATATTTGTTGCCATACCAACAGCAATACCCATTGCTCCATTTACTAATATATTAGGAAATCTTGATGGCAAAACAACTGGTTCATTTAAAGACTCATCAAAGTTAGGAGTCATATCAACAGTATCTTTTCTAATATCTCTTAACATTTCCAAAGAAAGTTTAGAAAGTCTTGATTCTGTATAACGATAAGCAGCTGCACCATCACCTTCAATATTACCAAAGTTTCCATGACCATCAATTAACAAATATCTCATGTTGAAATCTTGTGCCATTCTTACCATAGCTTCATATATAGATGAGTCACCATGTGGATGGTAATTACCCATAACTTCACCGACTGATTTAGCACACTTACGATGTGGTTTATCAGGAGTATAGCCAGAATCAAACATAGACCACAAAATACGTCTATGAACAGGTTTTAACCCATCTCTCAAGTCAGGAATAGCACGAGATGTAATAACACTTAAAGAATAATCAAGAAAAGATTTTTTTACTTCTTCAACAATGTTATTTTCACTTAATTTATCTCTTTCATGAAATTCACCACTAAAATAAGAAGGATCTTCAGTTTTATCTACATTTTCACTAACAATTTCATTTTTTTCCTCATTATTAGTTTCTTCAATTATATCTTTATTTTCTTCTTCCATACCTACACCTCCTAAATATCTAACTCTGCGTAATTAGCATTAGCTTCAATAAATTCTTTTCTAGGTTCAACATCTTCTCCCATTAATGAAGAGAATATTTGGTCTGCACTAACACAATCATCAACAGTAATTTTTCTTAAAATTCTTTGATTTATATCCATTGTTGTTTCATTTAATTCAGCAGCATCCATTTCTCCTAAACCTTTCATTCGAGCAATCTCAGCTCTTGAACGAATATTTTCAGGTAAACTTCTTAAATATGCTTCTTTTTCATCTTCATCTAATACATATTTTCTTGTTTTTCCATGCATTATTCTAAATAATGGAGGTTGAGCTGCATAAACATGACCTGCTTCAACAATAGGACGGAAAAATCTATAAAATAATGTTAATAGCAATACTCTAATATGTGCTCCATCAACATCGGCATCGGTCATTATAATTATTTTGTCATATCTTAATTTTGATAAATCAAATTCTTGACCTATACCAGTTCCAAAAGCAGTTATTATAGTTCTAATTTCTTCATTACCTAGTGCTTTATCTAATCTAGCTTTTTCTACATTCAATATTTTACCTCTTAAAGGAAGTATAGCTTGTGTCATTGAGTCTCTACCTTTTTTAGCAGAACCACCAGCACTATCTCCCTCGACAATAAATATTTCAGAAACTTTTGGATCCTTACTTTTACAATCAGAAAGTTTACCAAAGAAATTACTTGTCACACTTATATCACTTTTTCGTGTCACTTCACGTGCTCTTTTCGCAGCAAGTCTACCACGACAAGCAATAATAGCTTTCTCTATAATAATTTTAGCTTCATTAGGATTTTCCATTAAGAAACGTTCAAATCCCTTAGAAAATACACTATCAGCAATTTTTCTAACTTCACTATTTCCAAGTCTACCTTTAGTTTGACCTTCAAATTGTGGATTAGGATGTTTACAAGAAACAATCATTGTTAATCCCTCTTTAACATCATCACCAGTCAAAGATTCATCTTTTTCTTTTAATATATTATTTTTTCTAGCATAATTATTAATAATTCTAGTTAAAGCACGTCTAACACCTTCTTCATGAGTTCCACCATCATGTGTATTAATGTTATTAACAAATGAATAAATATTATCTGAATACCCAGTATTATACTGCATGGCAACTTCAAAGAAAATACCTGCTTCTTCACCTTCTAAATGTATAACTTGTTCATGAATAGGAGTTTTATTTTTATTTAAGAATTTAACATATTCACTAATTCCACCTTCATATAAAAATTTATCTCCTTGTGTATCTTCCTCATCTCTATCATCTCTTAAAGTTAATTGTAAACCCCTATTTAAGAATGCTAATTCTCTAACTCTAACTTTTAAAGTTTCATAATCATATATTTCAGTATCAAATATTTCTGGATCTGGTTTAAATTTAACACTAGTACCAGTTCTATTAATATCACATTCACCAATAACAGTTAATTTTTGAGTAGTTTTTCCACCATTTTCAAATTTAGCTTCATAAATTTTTCCATCTTTATAAACTCTAACAATTACCCATTTTGATAAAGCATTAACAACACTAGCACCTACACCATGAAGACCACCAGATACCTTATAGCCTCCTCCACCAAATTTACCACCTGCATGCAATACTGTGTAAACTGTTTCAACAGTAGAAATACCAGTTTTAGGATGAATTCCAACAGGAATACCACGTCCATCATCTCTAACTGTAATTGAATTATCTTTATTAATAATTATTTCAATATTTTTACAAAAACCAGCTAAAGCTTCATCGATTGAATTATCTACAATCTCCCAAACTAAATGATGTAGCCCCTTAACATCGGTTGTACCAATATACATACCAGGTCTTTTTCTAACAGCTTCTAAGCCTTCAAGTACTTGAATATCGCTTTCATTATACTCATTCATAATATCTCTCCTTTATCTCACCATTTTTAAATTCAAATATCTTACTAGACTTTAAATAACACTTCTTAATCTTTTTCAAGTCAGTAGTTGTAATAAAAGTCTCAATATCTTCGCTAATATAATTTAAAATCTTATTTATTTTCTTTATATCTAATTCACTAAATAAATCATCTAATATTAATATAGGATATTCACCGGTTTTTTCCTTAAAAATTTCTAACTCAGCGAGTTTAAAAGCTATTACACTATTCTTTTGTTGACCTTCACTTGCAAAATTTTTAATATCATTACCATCTATATTAAATATAAAATCATCTTTATGAATACCTATCTGCGTAGATCCTAAATTAATATCTTTATTAATATTTTTAGCATATAAATTTAATAAATATTTTTTATCAAAATCTTGATAATCAGTTTTATAATAAATATTTAAATCATTATTACCACCTAATTTAACATGAACTGAAGAAATGATATTATTAATATTATTAATAAATTTATCTCTAATATCTCTTATCTTAAGTCCATAATCAACAAGTTGACTATCAATTATACCTAAATAATCATAATTAACTTGTTTTCCATATAATGATTTTAAATAAGAATTTCTTTGTTTTAATATCTTATTATAATAATTTAAATATTTAATATAATTATTATCTAATTCTGATATTTCTAAATTAATTAGTTTTCTTCTAGTACTTGGAGTATCTTTTATTAACTTCAAATCATTTATACTAAACAAAATTACATTAATATTAGATATATAATCACTAAACTTATTTATTTTATTATTATTTATTTTTACAGTTTTAATTGCATCTTGATAAACAATTTTATAATTATTAACAAAAGTAGATTTAACAACACCTTCTATTTTAAAATAATCTTTATCATTTTTAACTAATAACATATCATCATTAGTTCTAAATGACTTTGTCAAGGCTAAAACAAATATTGCTTCTACAATATTTGTCTTTCCAACACCATTGTCTCCAATAATTATATTTTTGTTATTAGAAAAGTTTAATTCTAAACTATCAAAATTTCTAAAATTAACAAGTTTCAAAGATGTTATTTCCATTTTAAACCCTCTTTTAATAAATATAATAAATAAATAGGTATTGCGAATACTCCTATACCTATTTACATTATACCATAAAAAACATATATTTAAAACGTTTTTAACAATTTTAAAGAAAAATAATAATTATTTTTTATCTCTTCTTTTACTAGATATCGATTCTAATCTATGTGACTTTAAAATTTGATTGTTTAAAACACAATATGACATATCAAATTCTAATTTAGATTTGTTATCAAATATTATAACACATGTCTTTTTTTCAAAATCATAATAATAAGAATCAATATTATTTAAAGAAACCCAACAACACTTTTTCAATCTAGGACTTGTTGTAGGAAAAAATATTATATTTCCTTCTTCTTGTACTATTATTGGTGCTTTATAACTAATACCTGTTAAATTAGATGTACCTTTTTGTCTACCTTCAAAAGAACTTCCATAATACTTACAACTAGTATCCATCACTTTATTTGGTCTAGAATTAATTATGTAAGTACCATTCTTCTCAATAACTTTAGATTTTTTATCACCAATTGGTATTATAGCTAAAGTTTCCTTATTGATTTCATAGTCTTTCATATTCCTCACCTCCCTGACAAATACTCTTATATCAAATAAATAAAAAAAATATTGTTAATAAATGTCGAATTATTAACAATATTTAAAATTTAATATGTTTTTATAGGTAAAATTAATTGAATTAAACTTTCATCTTGAACTGACTTTAATATTATTGGAGAAGAATCATCATTTAAAAGTATTAAAAGCTCTTCATCATTAAATGTTCTTAAAGCCTCTAACATATATTTAGAACTAAATGAAATAGCTATATCTTCATCAGTATTTTTTGTAATTTCAATTTTATCTTCTACCTTACCTATTTCAGAAGCAAAACTAGAAACATTTAAAACATTACCATTAGTTTCCATTCTAACAATATTTTTTTCTTTACTTTGAGTAAGTAATGCTGCTCTATCAATACTAGCATAATAATTATTTAAAGAAGAATTAATAATAATATTAAAATTATTAGGTATTAAATTACTAGTATTAGGATAATTACCATTTAATAAACTTGATTGAAATATAATATTTCTATACTTAAATAATACTTTATTACTAAATAAATGTAATTCTACATCACTTTCTTCATTTATAATCTTATCAAATTCATTAATATTCTTACCAGGAATAGTAATATCAACAACTTCTGGATATTCATTTTCTAAAATTATTGTTTTTTTAGCAAGTCTATAAGAATCTGTTGCAACTACTTCCATAACATTCCCATTTATTTTTAAATTTAATCCAGTTAATAATGGTCTAGATTCTTGTATAGAAACAGCAAAAATAGTTTGTTTAATCATATTTTTAATTATTTCACTATTTATAGTTATAGGATTTTTACTTTCTTCTAATGCAATCTGTGGATAATCTTCAGTATTTAAACAATTTAAATTATACTGACTATTATCTGTATAAATTCTTATCTTTAAACCATCTACAACTTCTATATTAATTAAATCACTAGGTAATTTTCTAATAATATCTATAATATACTTACTTTGAATTATTATAGTACCCTCTTCTTCTATTGATTCAATATCACTACTAGGAATAAAACTCTTGATAGTTAAATCACTATCACTTGCTATTAAATTTAATCCTTCTTTAGTTAATTCAAACTTTATACCATTTAATATTGGAATAATATTTTTAGGACTAATTGCTCTAACTACATTTACCAAACTTTCTAATAAAATATTTTTACTAATTGTTAATTTCATAAAATCTCCTTCTTTCTTTTTTATTAACATATTATTATTATAGATGTTGAAATTGTTAATATCTAACTTAATCGCCATTATTTAAGTGATTAATAGATGTTAACAACTTTTTACTTTTCAACATTATTAACCTAACTTATTCTTTATCTCATTTAATTGACTTCTTAATTCATCATTATTTTTAACATCTTTACTAACTTTTTCAATTGCATGAAGTACAGTCGAATGATCTCTATTTCCAAATTCTAGCCCTATTCTAGTAGTTGTTTCCTCTGTAATAACACGACATAAGTAAATAGCAATTTGTCTTGCATTGTTTATATTAGCAGTACGTTTCTTACTCTTTAAGTTATCCACAGTTATATCAAAATAATCAGCAACAGCCTTTTGAATTTTAGATATATTACTATTACTATATACACTAGAACCGATATAATCTTTTAAAGCCTCTATCGCAAATTCTAAATTTATTTCTTTAGGACTATACATTGCTGCATATGCAAATAATCGTCTTATAGAACCTTCTAAATATCTAACATCACTTTCACAATTGTTAGCAATATACTCTATTACATCATCTTTTATTAGTTTAGCACCTTCTAAACCAGACATTTTATCTTTTAATATTTTACATCTTAAATCAAAATCAGGTGGAAATATATTAGCAGTTAAGCCCCATCTAAATCTAGTTCTAAGACGATCCTCCAATGCTTTTAAATCATCTGGTGACCTATCAGAACTAATTATTATCTGCTTATTAGAATCATACAAATTATTAAAAGTATGGAAAAATTCTTGTTGAGATTTAACTGCACCTCCTAAAAATTGTATATCATCTATAATTAATACATCTATATTTCTATATTTTTCTTTAAAATGCTCAATTATATCATAATTATCTGCATCTTTCCTGTTGATATCAATAAAATCAGAAATAAACTTTTCACTTGTCACATATAAAACTTTTTTATCCGTTGTTTCCATAATATAATTACCTATTGCATGCATTAAGTGAGTTTTTCCAAGTCCACTTTTACCATGAATAAATAAAGGATTATAAACTTTACCTGGTTGTTCTGCAACAGCAACAGCAGCAGTTTGTGCAAATCTATTAGAATCTCCTATTACAAAAGTATCAAAAGTATAATTAGGATTCAAATTAGATTGAAAAGAACTATCTTTTTTAATACTTTTATTATCATCTTGAACAATTGAGTCATTAATAGTATCATCTTCAGATATAAAATTTATATCATAACTCTTTCCAGTAATACTAGTAATTACATTATCTATTAAATCATAATAATGTTTATTTAAATAATCTTTATAAAAACTCATAGGTACCATTATTGTAATAGAATCATCAGATTGTTTATATAATTTAGTTTCTTTAAACCAAGTATTATATGAAACAGAAGATAATTTAGATTTTATATTGCTTAAAAACAAATCCCAAGACAAATTATCCATCAAAACACCCCGCTTTCAAGATTATTTTTGTTAACTAACATTATTTTAAAACACTTTTGTTGAAAAAGAAAGCACGAATTTTAATTTTTTGCATTTTCAACATCTTTTAAACATTTTATCAACAAAGAAATATAGATAAAATCTAATAAAAAGCTATTTATCCACAATTTCCACAAAATGATATTAACAACAAAAAAAGATATTAACAAATCCACGTTGAAAACTATTTTTAAGAAATTTTAAATTTTTAATTGACTTCTATATAAAAATATACTAAAATAAAAAAAGCTTAAAGAGGTGGAGGTGCAATTATGAAAAGAACTTTTCAACCAAATAATCGTAAAAAAAGTAAAAAACATGGCTTTTTTGCACGTAAAGAAACGAATATTTTAAAATCAAGAAGAAAAAAGGGACGCAAAGTATTATGTAAATAAACCGCAATTTTATTGTGGTTTTTTATCTATAAGGATGTGATTAAATGAAAAAAAGAGAAATGATTAAATCAAAAAAAGATTTTACAACTCTTATAAAAACTGGAAAATTTATTAAAACAAAAGACTATGTTATATATTATAAGGAAAACAATTTAGAAAAAATAAGATTTGGACTTGCTATAAGTAATAAGATTGGAAATGCAGTTACAAGAAATAAATTAAAAAGACAAACAAGAGAAATTATCGATAAATTAAAATCTTTATTTAAAAATAACACAGATTATATTATAATGATAAGGAAAGGGTGTTTAGAAACTCCATTTGAGGAAAGACTTAACAACCTAGAAAGAAAGATAAAGGAGAATATATGAAAAAAAACACAGGAAAAAAATTAATACTTATAATAATGTTAGCATTAACACTAACAACAGGATGTACAAAGTACTTATCAGATAATGATAAAAAAAGAATCACAAATGAAAAGACAGGTCAAAGCTTAACTTCAAATATACTTTGTAAACCAGAGGAAAAAGAATTAACAGCAATTTATGAAAAGTATGAAAAAAATATGGAAGTTAAATTAAAGGATTTACCAAGTTGTGAAAAACTAAAAATTTATAATAAAAAAACTTACAATGGTTTATGGGTACAATTATTTGTAATGCCAATTGCATGGTTAATTATAAAATTAGGACTTTTAGTAAAAAATTATGGTATATCAGTAATGTTAATTGGTTTAGCATTAAGAATAATTTTATTGCCATTATCACTTAAAACTGCTAAACAATCAGAAAATATGAAAAAAGCTCAACCTGAACTTGAAAAACTTGAAAAGAAATATAAAGAAAAAACTGATTCAGATTCAATGATGCAGAAAAGTCAAGAAACTATGTTAATTTATAAGAAATATGATATTAATCCAGTTGGTGGATGTCTAGTGTCATTTATACAATTGCCATTATTCTTCGCATTCTTAGAAGCAATAAACAGGGTACCAGCTATATTTGAAGAAAACTTATGGAGTTTACAATTAGGAACAACACCATTAGTTGGAATTAAATCAGGTAATTATTTATATTTAGTATTAATAGGATTAATAATTCTAACAACATTCTTGTCATTTAAATTCAGTATGGCATCAACAGGTAGTTCTGAACAACAAAAACAAATGCAATTTATGACAACATTTATGTTAATATTTATCTCAATAGCATCATTTAGTTTACCAACAGCAATAGCACTTTATTGGGTAGTAACAAATGGATTTAGTGTAATACAATCATTAATTGTAAAAAAAAGGAGATAATGAATTATGGAAGTAAAAGAGTTTGAAGGAAAAAATTTAGAAGAGTTAATTGAAAATAGTTTACAAGAACTTAACAAAGAAAAAACAGAAGTAATAATAACAAAAGAAGAAATTAAAGGTAGTTTATTAAAAAAATCAAGTTATAAAATTAAAGTTTACACACTTGACGCTATACAAAATTATGTAAAAGAATATTTAAAAAATCTTACTGATTTAATGGGTATAGAAGTCACATTTGAATCTAAAATAAGAGATGAACAATTAATAATAAAAATGTATAGTGATAATAATAGTATATTAATTGGTAAGGATGGAAGAACATTATCATCATTAACATATATAGTAAAACAAGTGTTAAGTAATAATTTTAAAATTTACCCACACATTATTCTAGACGTAGAAAACTATAAAGAAAAACAAGAAAAGAATTTAGAAAGACTTGCAAAAAGAATAGCTCGCGAAGTTGCAACAACGAAAGTTGACGTAAAGCTAGAAAATATGAATTCTTATGAAAGAAGAATAGTTCATAATATATTAAGTAATAATAAAAAAGTGTCAACAATAAGTGAAGGTGAAGAACCAAATAGACATGTTGTAATTAAATATGTAGAAAGTAAAGAAACTGTCAATTAAATTTGATAGTTTTTGTTTTACGTAAAATTATTTCCCGGGAAATAATTTTTGTGTTATAATACATTATGGAGTGGTGTACTATGTTTGATACAATATGTGCAATTTCAACAGCATTAGGAGTCGGAGCAATATCAATTGTTAGAGTTTCTGGACCAAATGCGATTGAAATAGTTAATAAAATATTTAAAGGAAAAGATTTACATAAAGTAGATTCTCATACAATTAATTATGGTTATATAATGGATAATAATGAAGTAATAGACGAAGTATTAGTATCTGTTATGTTAGCACCAAAAACTTATACAACAGAAGATATAATTGAAATAAATTGTCATGGTGGAATAAGTACTACTAATAAAGTTTTAGAACTATTATTAACTAATGGTGCAAGATTAGCAGAACCAGGAGAATTTACAAAAAGAGCATTTCTTAATGGAAGAATTGATTTAATAGAAGCTGAATCAGTAGGAGATTTAATTAATTCAGAGACAGAAAAAAGTATGAAATTATCATTAAATGGTGTCACAGGAAATATAACCAATTTAGTAAATTCAATAAGGAAAGAATTAGTTAGTATTAGTGCAAATATAGAAGTTAATATAGATTATCCAGAATACGAAGATGCAATTGTACTAACAAATGAATTAATCAAACCGAAAATTATAACAATAAAAAAAGAATTAGAAAATTTACTTAAAGAATCTCAAAATAGTAAACTTATAAAAAATGGTATTGATGTTGCAATTGTAGGTAAACCAAACGTAGGAAAAAGTAGTTTATTAAATACTTTATTAGAAGAAGAAAAAGCAATTGTCACAAACATTGCAGGAACAACACGTGATATAGTTGAAGGAAAAATAATATTAGATGGAATTATTTTAAATTTAATAGATACTGCTGGACTTCGTGAAACAAATGATATAGTAGAACAAATAGGTGTAAACAAAAGTAAAAAAATTATAAACTCATCTGATTTAATAATTTTAGTATTAAACTATAATGAAAAAATCACTAAAGAAGAATTAGATTTAATAAATGAATTAAAAAATAAAAAACTAATTGTTTACATAAATAAAAATGACTTAGAAAAAAAACTAGATGAAAGTAAAATAAAAACAAATAACATAGTATATGGAAATACAAAAGAATATAAAAATCTAAATGACTTAAAAAACAAAATAAGAGAATTATTTAATTTAGGTGAACTAGAATCATCTAATTTAAATTATTTATCAAATTCAAGACAAATATCTTTAGTAAAAAAATCAATTGACGTTCTTGACAATACATTAAATAGTATAGAAAATAATATAGAAATAGATTTACTTGCTATTGACATAAAAGAATGTTTTGACCTATTAGGTGAAATAATAGGAAGTACTTACAAAGATGAATTATTAGACGAAATATTTAGTAATTTCTGTTTAGGAAAGTGAGTGTAAAGTATGAATTATGATGTAATTGTAGTAGGAGGAGGACATGCCGGTTGCGAAGCAAGTCATGCAGCAGCAAAAATGGGTGCAAAAACTGCTCTTATTACTTCAAATATAAAAAATATTGGAGATATGCCATGTAATCCATCAATAGGTGGTACTGCAAAAGGAATAATTGTTAGAGATATTGATGCATTAGGCGGATTAATGGGAATAGTTGCAGATAAAAGTCACATACAAATAAAAATGTTAAATAATGGTAAAGGACCTGCTGTTAGGTCATTAAGAGCACAAGCAGATAAAATAACATATCCAAAAAATATGCTAAAAGCCTTACAAAATACAGAAAATTTAACAATTATAGAAGGTATGGTAGAAGACCTAATAACTGATAATAACACGATAAAAGGAATTATATTAGAAGACGGAACAAAATATTTTTGTAAATCCTTAATATTGACTACAGGAACATACTTAAGAAGCAAAATATTAGTAGGTGATACAAACAAATTAGAAGGTCCTCATGGAGAAAGAAGGTCAAAATTTTTAAGTACTAAATTAAAAGAATTAGGATTTGATATATTAAGACTTAAAACTGGTACTCCACAAAGAATAGATAAAAATAGTGTAGATTTCAGTGTTCTAAAAGAAGAAACTGGCGATGATGAATATTGGACATTTAATACAGAAAATGAAATATACTATGACAAAGATAAACAAGAAAAATGTTATTTAGTTTACACTAATGAAAATACACATAATATAATAAAAGAAAATCTATCAAGAAGTGCAATGTATGGTGGATACGCAGAAGGAATAGGGCCTAGATATTGTCCTAGCATTGAAGATAAAATAGTAAGATTTGCAGACAAAGAAAGACATCAATTATTCCTAGAACCAGAAAGCCTATATTATGATGATTTATATTTACAAGGTTTCTCAACATCAATGCCAAAAGACGTTCAAGAAAAAATGGTACATAGTTTAAAAGGATTAGAAAATGCTAAAATATTAAAATATGCTTATGCAATAGAATATGATGCAATAAATCCTTTACAACTAAAACCATCACTTGAAACAAAAGTAATAAATAATTTATTTACAGCAGGTCAAATAAATGGAACAAGTGGATATGAAGAAGCAGCAGGACAAGGAATCATAGCAGGAATTAATGCAGTGAAAAAAATTCAAAATAAAGAGCCTTTAATTTTAAAAAGAAATGAATCATATATAGGAGTATTAATTGACGATTTAGTGACAAAAGGTACAAAAGAACCATATAGAATGTTAACAAGTCGTGCAGAATTTAGATTACTTTTAAGACATGATAATGCAGATATAAGATTACGCAAATATGGTTATGAAGCAGGACTTATTAGTGAAGAAAAATACAATAAACTTATAGAAAAAGAAAATAATATAGACAAATTAATAAATGAATTAAAAGAAACTAAAATATCTAATAAAAACATAACACAAAATATATTAAATCAAATGAAAACAGAAAAATTAGAAAATGGTACAAATCTTTATACATTCCTAAAACGTCCAGAAATCACAATAGATTTATTACTAAAAGAAAACATATTAGAAAATAAATATGATAAAGAAGTATATAATCAAGCCCAAATATTAATAAAATATGAAGGTTATATTAATAAAGAATTAAAAGAAGTAGAAAAACTTCTAAAATTAGAATCAAAACAAATACCAAAAGATATTGACTATAACAAAATAACTAATTTAGCTAGCGAAGCAAAACAAAAATTAATTAGTGTTGCTCCAGAAACATTAGCACAAGCTTCTCGTATTAGTGGTGTAAACCCAGCTGATTTATCTATACTAGCAATATATTTAAAAAAGGAATATAGTAAAAATGAATGAGACAGAATTTATAAATGAACTAAAAAATATTGACATAATATTAACACAAAATCAAATTAACAAATTCAAAATATATTATGAATACTTAATAGAATATAACAAACATACAAACTTAACATCAATTACAACTAAAGAAGATGTATATTTAAAACATTTCTACGATTCATGTCTTTTAACAAAAACAATAAATTTTAATAATATTGATACTATGTTAGATATAGGATGCGGAGCTGGTTTTCCAGGTATAGTTATAAAAATACTATTTCCAAACATAAAATTAACTTTATTAGATTCAAATAACAAAAAAACTAAATTTTGTGAAAGTTTATCAAAACTATTAGAATTAGATAATGTAGAAATAGTAAATAAAAGAGCAGAAGAATACATAGTAGAAAAAAGAGAATACTTTGATATTGTATCTGCAAGAGCAGTAAAAAATCTTCCAGTACTTATAGAATTATCCATACCTTATGTTAAACAAAATGGATATTTTATAGCAATGAAATCAGACTATGAAGAAGAACTAAATAATAGCAAAAATGGAATTAAAGTACTAGGAGCAGAATATATTAAAACAATTAATATAAATTTACCAAACAATACTGGTATAAGAAACTTTATAATAATAAAAAAAGTAAATAAAACAAATCCAAAATATCCAAGAAATTATAGTCAAATTATAAAAAAGCCTCTATAAATTTAGAGACTATTTTTTAATTAAATTAACTACAAACTACTTGAAAAATATATAAAAATAAAGTATTATTATTAATAGAATAGGAGTAGGGGCAAATGAATTTAGAACCAAACATACAATATATAAATGTAGAAAATATAATTCCAAATAGATTTCAACCAAGACTAACTTTTGATGAAAATGCTTTAAAAGACTTAGCATCATCTATAAAAGAACATGGTATTATTCAACCATTAGTCTTAAGAAAATTATCTAATGATAAATATGAAATAATTGCAGGAGAAAGAAGATATAAAGCAAGTCAAATAGCGGGATTAAATAAAGTACCAGCAATAATAGCAGATTTAGATGATAACACTTCAGCAGAAGTAGCGCTAGTAGAAAATTTACAAAGAAGAAATCTTTCTGCAATAGAAGAAGCAAAATCTTATAAAAAACTATTAGATAGAGGATATTTAACACAAGATCAATTAGCAAAAAGATTAGGTATTTCACAATCTTCAGTAGCAAATAAAGTAAGATTATTGAATTTGACAGATGAAGTACAAGATGCATTAATGTCAGAAAAAATATCAGAAAGACATGCAAGAAGTTTATTGTCACTATCTAATCCACAAGACCAAATAGATATGTTAAATAAAATAATAGAAAATAGATTAACAGTAAGACAATTAGATAATGAAATAAAAAAATTAAATGAACCAGCACCAGAAGAACCAACATCTAGATTTAATATTTTAAATAACGAAGAAAATAAAGATTTATTAAATCAAATAGAAACTTTAGATATGTCATTCAGTGATAATGAAGATAATACAGATTTAGAAAGTGAAGACATTGCAAAACTAATAATGGATTCTAAAAAACAATTACAAAATCAATATGAAATATTTGATATACCAACAGCAGAAGAATCTAAACCAGTAGAAACTAAAGTTGAAGAACCAAAAGAAACAAAACCTCAAAAAAGAATAGTAAAAGGTGACTTAAATTCAGTAATAAATTCTTTAAAAGATATAGAACAAGAAATTAGTGATGCAGGTTTCCAAATAGAAACTGAAGATTACGATTTTGAAGATTTATACCAAATAATTATAAAAATAGAAAAATAAAGTGGAAAACTTAATACTTATCCACTTTATTTTTTTTGACTTTAACAAAACAACTATAATATAAAAATCGTACTATAAGCACGGAAACTTTAAAAATTATTCAGATATATCATCAAATAATTGTCTTATATCAATTTCTAATGCATCTGCAAATTTACCAATAGTTTCTAGAGTAGGAGTTTTATCGATAGTCATACATTCTAAATCTCTAACATAACCATGAGTCAATTGTGTTAAATCTGCTAACTCTTGCATTGTATACCCTCTTATTAATCGGTATTTTCTTATATTTTTTCTAACTTGTTGAGATAAAATATATTTAGAATATCGCTTCATAGAAGTATGACCTCCTTTAACTACCAAAATTATTACATACTTTCATAAAAAAATATGTCGCCTAGCAGAAGTTTTTGTGATATAATTTTTTTGAAAGGAGTAGAATAATGAAAAAATGTAAATATTGCCAATCAGAAATAGATTCAAAAGCAAAAATATGTCCTAATTGTCAAAAAAAACAAAAAGTGAATGGACTTAAAGTAGTTTTAATAATCATATTATTAATAATTATTATTAGTTCCATAGCTGCAGCTGGAAGTAATACGGCATCGGAAGGTGATTTAAGTGATACAAAATCAAATGAAACAAAAGAAAAATTTACCTATGAAATTCTTAAACAATATTCTGATGATTATGGTATGGGATATTATATTGAAGGAAATGTTAGAAATAATCAAGATATCGATTATTCATATGTTCAAATCGAATTTATATGTTATGATGCAAATGGAACGAATTTAGGAACAGCTATAGATAATACTAATAATTTATTAGGTAATCAAACATGGAAATTTAAAGCAATGGCTATGTTTAGTGATGCTAAAACAGTAGACCATTGTGATTATCATGACATTAGTGCATATTAAATTTAAAGTGGAAAATACCTAAGTTATCCACTTTTCTTTTGCCAAAATTTAATTTACAGGCTCAGTACCCTTCAAGAAATAAAATAAACTACCTTTACTATCACTAGTATACTTACCACTAACAGGGTCTAATATAACAGCATCAACATTTTGTGGCTTAGTATACCATCTTTCTTCTTTATCTTTTAAACTAGCTTCAACCGTATCAGCCCATATAGTTTTACTAATTTTAGAATAATTTGCTTCAACTTCCTTATTATTATCATTACCAGTCCATACCATCATTAATATATCTGGATTATAACCAATTAACCAATAATCATTATTAGTTGAACCACTTTTAATAGCATATTTTTTTGTTAACTTATCACTTATAGATAACGCAGTAGGAGAGTTATAACTAATAAATTTAGAATTATATGAATTACTCATCATTTCATTTAATATATATAAAGAATTCGTATTTAAAACTAATTCTCTTTTTTGTTTATGTTTATATAAAACATTCCCCTGTAAATCTTCAACCCTATCTATTAAATAAACGTCACCCTTATATCCACCACTAGCTAACGTATTATAAGCAACGGCATAATCTAACATATTTATTTCTTTACTACCAAGTGCTAAAGATGGTATAGGTTCTAATTTAGTTTTTAAACCAACAGTTTTCATAGTATCAACTAACTTATCTTCACCCAAAAATAGATGAGTTTTAACAGCATATATATTATCACTATACGCAAGTGCTGCAGCCATAGTAATATCTCCATTAGCATACTTATTAGCATAATTAGTAGGACTATATGTTTTATTATTAGAAAACACAAAATTAGTTTTTTCACTAGTAAAAGTAGAAGAACTAGTCATATTATTTTCTAACGCAGTGTAATACAGAAAAGGTTTTATAGTAGAACCAACTTGTCTTTTAGATTTAACAACTCTATTAAATTGACTTTTCTTATAATCTTTACCACCAGCCAATGCTCTAATCTTACCAGTATCAGGTTCAATAATAACACTAGCAACCTCAACATCATCATTAGTCATATTATCAACAATAGATTTATCCAAATTACTTTGTATATCCATATTTAAATTAGTATAAACTTTTAGACCACCAGAATCTATTAAACTATCAGGAATACCATTTAAACTTTTTAACTCATACATAACAGCATCTTGATAATACATTAAAGTTTGTAAATTATTTAAATCACTTTTAGCATAAATCTCTAACTTATTCTTAAACAAATTATCATAAGTCTTTTTATCTATTTTACCATTATTAAGCATACATTCAGCAACTATCTTACCTCTTTTAATAGCCTTTTCATAGCTACTAACCGGATTATAATTATTAGGCGATTTAGGTATGCCAGCTAGTATTATAGCCTCCTCTAAACTAAGTTCACTAGGTTTTTTATTAAAATAATACTTACTAGCATCACTTATACCATAACATCCTTGCCCGAAATTAATAGTATTAATATATCCTTGTAATATATCATCTTTACTATAATGTGTTTCCAACTTCAAAGTTAAAAATGCTTCCTGTATCTTTCTCTCCCAAGTTTTATCAAAATCTAAATACATATTCTTTACATACTGTTGACTTATAGTACTACCACCTTGTGATATATAACCATTCTTAAAATTAGTATATAAAGACTTAGCAATACGTAAATAATCAAAACCCATATGTTTATAAAAATATTTATCTTCAGTACTAATAATGGCATCTAAAAAATAAGGACTAACATTTTCTATATCTACCCATTCACTATTACCACTACCCAAATAAACTAATTTTTCATCTTTATCATATATATAAAATGAGTTGCTAGTTTTAATATCTATACCATCGCTTAAATAAGCATATGCATATAACAATGACATAGAAACAACAAATGTTATAAATAAAAATACAAATATTTTAAAAGTAAATTTAATATGTTTCATATTTCCACCTAAAAATATTATGTAAAAAAAAATATAATTTATAAGTGATATTTAATAAATAATATGATAAAATTATACCCAAAGGAAAAGATATATATGAATAAATTAAATTTTATATTAAAAAAAGATAATAATATTATAATAAATGAAAATGATATTAAATGTATTAATCAAAATAATAAAATAATATTTAAGTTAGATGGTATAAAATATATATTTAAAAATAATATATTAACTAAAGAAACAGATAATGAATTAATAGAATTGGATTTTAATAAAGAACAATGTAATATATTTTTAAAAGAGTATAATAACAATTTATTAGTTAATATGTCTTTATTAAATATTGAAAATAAAGAAAATTTTATAGAAATTAAATATAAAATAGAAACAGAAGAAAATTGTATTAATATAATAAGAATGGAATATATAAAAAAATAGTTGACAATCATATGTATTATGATATAATTCTATTTGTTTTAAATACATAAATGTATTTAGTTATGGAGGAAATAATATGAAATCATTAAATTTAAGTGAAGAAGAATTATTGAGTATGTCTTATGACGATGTTGCTTATAAGGTATTAGAACATAGAGAAAAGAAAATGAAAATTCAAGATTTATTCAAAGAAGTTATTAGAATTATGAATTTACCTGAAAGTGCTTTTGAAGATCATTTAGCAGATTTCTTTGAATTATTATCTACTGATAAAAGATTTATTATGTTAGAAAAAGGTTATTGGGATTTAAAAATTAATCATAAAACTAAATTAATTATAGATGAAGATGATGATGAAGAGGAAGTAATCGAAGACAGAACTGCTGAAGAAGAGGAAGAAAAAGAAGAAGAAATTAATTATGATGAAGAAATAATTGATGACGATGAAACTGAAGATGATTTAAAAGATTTAGTTGTAATGGATGAATCAGAAGAAAATGAAATAGTTTAATAGGAGGTAAAACTCATGATAGAAAGATTAGAATTAATTAAAGCAAGATATAATGAACTAGAGAGTGAATTACAAAATCCAGAAATAATGAGTGATTACAGTATGGTAAAAAAACTTTCTAAAGAACATAGTGATTTAGAAATAACTGTAAAAAAATATGAAGAACTAATTAAAACAGAAGAAGAAATTAAAGGATTAAAAGAAATGTCTAACGACCCAGAAATGGCAGATTTAGTTAGTGAAGAATTGGAAAGTAATGAAATTAAAAAAGAAAATCTTGTTAAAGAATTAGAATTGTTATTAATTCCAAAAGATGAAAATGATGGTAAAAATATTATAATGGAAATTAGAGGAGCAGCTGGAGGAGACGAAGCAAATATATTTGCAGGAGATTTATTCAGAATGTACTCTAAGTATGCAGAAAAAAATGGTTGGAAAATAGAAATATCAAATGAGGAACCAGGTACAAGTGGCGGTTATTCACAAATAGAATTTAGTGTAAAAGGAGAAAACGTTTACTCAAAACTAAAATGGGAAAGTGGTTCACATAGAGTACAAAGAGTACCAGCAACTGAAACACAAGGTAGAGTTCATACATCAACTGCAACTGTATTAGTAATGCCAGAACCAGATGACATAGATTTTGAACTAGACATGAATGAAGTAAGAGTAGATATTACTAGAAGTAGTGGATGTGGAGGACAAGGAGTAAATACAACAGATTCAGCAGTAAGATTAACACATATTCCTACAGGAATTATAGTTTATTCACAAACAGAAAGAAGTCAAATAAAAAATAAAGAAATTGCAATAAAAATATTAAAAGCAAGATTATATGATAAAATGCTACAAGAACAATTAGAAGAAGAAGGAAAAGAAAGACGTAGTAAAATTGGTACTGGGGATAGGTCAGAAAAGATAAGAACATATAATTATCCACAAAATAGAGTCACAGACCATAGAATAAATTTTTCAGTAATGAATTTAGATAAAGTTATGGAAGGTAACTTAGACGAAATAATAAATGCATTAATTACTGAAGACCAAAGAATGAAGTTAGAAGGTAAATAATGGAAAAACCTGAGAGTATTACTACAAATGATTGGAAACTCTTAAAAGCAAAGTATAAAAATCTAAACAAAGTAGTAAAAAAATTAAATAAAAATTATCCAGTACAATATTTAATTGGAAACGTAAACTTCTACGGATACAATATAAATGTAAATAAACATGTATTAATACCTCGTTTTGAAACAGAAACTCTAGTAGAGAAAACAATAGAATACATTAAAAAATTAAAATTAGAAAATGGTTCTTTAATAGATTTAGGAACTGGTTCAGGATGTATAAGTATAGTATTAAAAAAGGAATTAGAAACTTTAAATATAACTGGGTTAGATATATCAAACAAAGCATTAAAACTTGCTAGAAAAAATGCAAAAAATAATAAAGCAGATATAAACTTCATAAAAGAAAATATATTCAAATTTAAACCAGTAAACAAATATGATATATTAATTTCTAATCCACCTTATATAACAGAAGATGATGAAATATCTCCAAACATAAAATATGAACCTAAAAAAGCTATATTTACAAATGATGGATTAAAATACTATAGACATATTATGAGTACATGCTCTAATTATCTTAATAAAAAAAATCTTATAGCATTTGAAATAGGAGATAAACAAGGAAAAGATTTAAAAAAACTAGCAAAAGATTTCTTTCCTAAAGCAAAAATAAAATTAGAACGAGATTTATCTGGAAGAGATAGATACTTATTTATAATAAATGAATAAAATAATAAAACACACCCCATATAATTATTGAAAGGTTGTGTTTTTAAATGAAAAAAACAATAATTATAATATCAATAATAATAACAATTTTAGTTTATAACAAAGAGTATGATAAAATACTAATTCCAGAAAATTCTATAAGAATAAGAGTAATAGCAAACAGCAATAATATAGAAGACCAAGTATTAAAATTAAAAGTAAAAGAAAAAGTAGAATCCAAGTTATATGAAAAGTTAGATAACACAAAAGACATAAATATAGCAAGAAACAAAATAAAATCTACTTTACCAGAAATAGATAACATAGTTAGTACAACAACTAATTCAAATAATTACAATATAAAATATGGAAATAATTATTTTCCAAAAAGAAAATTAAATGGAATAAATTACAAAGAAGGAAACTATGAATCATTAGTAATAAATCTAGGTGAAGGAAAAGGAAATAATTGGTGGTGTGTATTATTTCCACCATTATGTATGATAGATACAAAAGAAAATAATACAGATAAAGTAGAATACAAATCAAAAGTTTTAGAAATATTAAACGACTATAAATAATAATATTTAGTATGGAGGCATTAAAATATGAAACAATTGCTATTATTATTAATTATAGGAGTATCATTAAGTGTAGATGCATTTAGCGTATCAACAGTAATAGGATTAACAAATCCATCTGTAAAAAAATGTACTATAACTAGTATAGCAGTAGGTATATTTCACTTTTTTATGCCATTATTAGGTGTATTTTTATCAAATATTATAAATAATATAGTTAACATAAACACAGATATATTATTAGGTTTAATACTACTTCTAATATCATTACAAATGTTTATAGAATATATAAAACCATCAGAAAAAGAAATATCTCTAACAAAAACAGGAATATTTCTTTTTGCCTTTGGAGTATCATTAGATAGTTTTAGTATAGGGTTAGGCTTAAGAGCGATAACAAATAATTTAATATTATCAAGTACAATATTTATGATATGTAGTTTTTCATTTACATTCTTAGGATTAACTTTAGGAAAATACATCAATAAAATATTAAAAACATATTCTTATCTCTTAGGAACTATATTACTTTTTATCTTAGGATTATGCTTTTTATGTAAAGGTTTATAAATAATATTTGATAATATTTAATTTATAAACTATAATTTAATTAGAAATGTGGAAATGTATTTAGTTATCCACATTAACTTAGGAGTTGATAGTTTGAAAAAATTAATTATAAACGGAGGTAATTTACTTACAGGAACAATAAAAATTGGCGGTGCAAAAAATAGTGTAGTTGCATTATTGCCAGCAGCAGTACTTACTAATAGTATTTGTAAAATATATAATGTACCAAATATTAGTGACGTACATAAAATTATTGAAATGCTAGAACTTTTAGGTTCTAAAGTTGATTATACTGGTGATGAAATTACAATAGATAATAAAAATGTTAAAAATACGGAAATAACTAAAGAATATGCTTCAACAATACGTGCATCATATTATTTTATGGGAGCATTATTAAGTAAATATGGAGAAGCAAAAATATCTTATCCAGGAGGATGCGTTATAGGTTCACGTCCAATAGATTTACACATAGCAGCATTTGAAAAAATGGGAGCAACAGTAGAAATAGACGATACTACATATACTTTAAAAGCAAAAAATCTACATGGTGCAGATATATACTTAGATTTTGCTAGTGTAGGTGCTACTGTAAATATTATGTTAGCAGCAGTACTTGCAAAAGGTACAACACATATTTGGAATGCTGCAAAAGAGCCAGAAATAGTAAATGTTGCATCATTCTTAAATTCAATGGGAGCACGTATCTCTGGAGTAGGTACTAGTTCAATAACTATAGAAGGTGTAGAAGAATTAAATAATGGTATTGTAGAAGTTATACCAGATAGAATAGAAACCGGAACTTATTTAATGATAGGAATATTATTAGGTAAAGATTTAATAATAGATGGAGTAATTAAAGAACATTTAGAATCTGTTATAACTAAATTAAGAGAAACTGGAGCACAATTTACTATAAAAGATTCAAAGATATATGTTAGTCGTACAGAAAATTTAAAAGCAGTAAACGTAAAAACATTAGTTTACCCAGGATTTCCAACTGACTTAGGACAACCAATGTCAACATTACTAACACAATGCGAAGGTGAGTCATTATTTGAAGAAACAATTTATGAAAATAGAATGAGACACATTAAACATCTAAATTCAATGGGAGCAAGTATAAGACAATTTGAAAAAACAGCAATTATAAAAGGAAAAACCCATCTTGTAGGAAGAAAAGTAGTTGCAACAGATTTAAGAGCTGGTGCCTCAATGATGGTAGCAGGAATGATTGCAAAAGGAACAACCACAATAACAAATATAGAACATATTTTAAGAGGATATGAAAATATTATAGAAAAATTA
>CAKOHQ010000006.1 GCA_934085875.1 uncultured Bacilli bacterium
GTGATAAAGGTGTTAGAAGATTATTGGATGATTTAAAAACTGTAAGAAAAAAAATAATGTCTGCAACCACTGATAGTGAAATGAATATAAAATATGATCCAATTAATAAACCTGGTATTTCAAATTTAATAAATATATATCGTTCACTTACAAATAAAAGTATAAGTGAAGTAGAAGAAGAGTTTAAGGATACAAACTATGGTACTTTTAAAACTAAAGTCGCTGATGTAGTAGTTGATTTATTAAATAATATTCAAAATAAATATAATGAAATTTTAAAAAGTGAATATTTAGATGAAATATTAGATAATGGTGCTAAGATTAATATAGAAATTACAAAGAAATTTTATGAAAAAATGAAAAAATCTATTGGTTTAGGAAGAAATTAAGAATTTCTTCTTGATAATTGTATTATTATTTGATACAATTATCTTGTTCTTGGCGGGATTGGTGAAGTGGTTAACACGCCGGATTGTGGCTCCGGTATGCGTGGGTTCGATCCCCACATCTCGCCCCATTTTTGAAATAATGCTCGCATTTGCGGGTTTTTTTTATGATTTATTTTTTTGAACACACTTGCAAACACATTTCATAATAAAAAATGCTTATTCAAAGAAATCACCCCAAGGATTCTCTTTTTGTAAGTATTTTTTTATATTTCTAATAGTAATAGTATCTGGTTTTATATTGTTAATATCATCCCAACTGATAGGAAATGATATACTAGCTTTTTCTTTTAATCTTAAAGAATAAGGACACACACTAGTAGCACCCATCTTATTTCTATAATAATCAATTAATATTTTGTTCTTTCTTTTTTCTTTTCTAATATTAGTAGTATATTTACTAGGATACTTATTAATTAATATATCAACTATACTTTTAGATATTTTTTCTAATAATTTATAAGATTTAACATTAATTGGTACAAATATATGGTATCCTTTACCACCACTAGTTTTTAAATAACTTTTTAAATTTAATTCATCTAATATCTTTTTTAATTCTATGGCACACTTTCTTACTTTTTTTATTTCTAAATTAATATCTGGATCTAAATCAAATACCATAATATCAGGAACTTTAATCTTATTTTGTTTAGAACACCATATATGAAATTCGTAGCTGTTCATTTGTACTTCTTCTAAAAGACCATTTATATTTTTAATATAATAATATTCTCCACCATGAACTTTCTTTTTACCAATATTTTTTGAATTAGTATTTAAATGTTTCATAAAAAACTTTTCTTTATCTATCCCATTTGGACTTCTAACAGTACTTATAAGTCTATTATTTAAAAAAGGCATCATTCTATCACTTACTAATTTATAATATTCTATTATATCTTTTTTAGTAATTTTATATTTTGGATATATTATTTTATCTTCATTAGTAATCTTAATATTATCTATTCCTAATTTAATTTCTTCCATTGTTCTATTAGATTTAATACTTGTATTATATTTTTTAATATCTATATCAGAAACATATTCATCTTTTTCTTTAATTAATAACCAGTTATTATCTTTAAATTTTATTAATGTCCAATTACCTTTTAATCTTTTACCAAATAAAGTAAATTTTATATATTTATTAATATCAATCTCATTTATTATATAATGCCCTTTATCCCATAACATTACAGTACCAGCACCATACTCACCCTCTGGTATTGTACCTTCAAAGTTTCCGTAGCTAATGGGATGGTCTTCAACTTTAACGGCAAGTCTTTTATCTTTAGGATTATATGATGGACCTTTAGGAACTGCAAAACTTATATAAACATCATTATATTCTAAACGTAAATCATAATGATCTTTAGTAGCAATATGGTATTGCACAACAAATTTTAATAACTTATTACTTTTTTTCTTTTTACCATAAGGTTCTTTAGTTTTATTGAAATTACGTTTCTTATTATATTCTTTTAAACTAGACATAATATCACCATTATATAGTTTAAATTATTTTTAATATTTTATTCAATTATGATATACTTTAGATGGTGATATAATATGGATATAGAAGATAGAATAAATAATATTGAAAAGAGAAACAAAAGGGTAGAATTAGATAAAAAATGGGAAACATCTGTTACTAGAAGAGTTTGTATTATAATCTTAACATATATTATTGTTGTATTATATTCGTATCTAGTTAGAAATAATAATAATATTTTATTAAGTTCACTAGTTCCGGTAATAGGTTATACTTTATCAACTTTATCATTAAAATTAATTAGAAAATTCTGGGAAAAGAAATATAAATAATTGTTGCGTAGATTCGCAAAGTTTACATTTTTTGCGTATCTATGCAACAAAATAATTTACAAAAATAATATAAATTGATACAATATAATCAGGTGATACATATGACAGATTCGGAAAAAATTATTAGTTATTCTAAAGCTAATAAAGGATATATTACTACAAAATTTATCCAAGAAAATAAAATAAATACTATGTCACTAACAAGATTAATAAAAGATGGAAAATTAAAAAGAATATGTAAAGGTTTTTATGTAAATAATGATTATTTTAGAGATGATTATTATGAATGTCAAGTAAAGTCTAAAAAATCGATATTTTCTGATGCTACTGCGCTTTATTTTTATGATCTATCTGATAGAACACCAATATTTTTTGATGTAGCAGTTCCCAGAGGATATAATGGTGCTCTAAGGAAAGACAAAAATGTAATATTACATTACATCAAACCTGAAAATCTTGAATTGGGTTTAACTTATATAGATTCACCTTTTGGAATGAAAATAAGAATTTACGATAAAGAACGTACTATTTGTGATATTATAAAAAATAAAAAAAAGATGGAACCATCCATTTTTGTTAAAGCGCTTCAAAGATACTCAAAATCAAAGGATAAAAATTTAAATAAATTAATGAGATATGCAAAGAAACTTAATATAGATAAAAAAGTTAGAGAATATATGGAAATTTTATTATAATATAGAAAAATATATAAAATAATATTGAAATAAGTTGTATTGTGTGATATAGCAAATGATGATGATATGAAATATAAATGGAAATATTATCAAGAAAGAAATGAATATGCAAAAAATATAAGTTTTATAGAAATTATGAATTCAATAAACAAAGTATTATAAATAATGGAGGAAGAGAAATGAAGAAATTAGAAACAGATAGACTAATTTTAAGAAAAATAACATTAGATGATACAGAGAATATGTTTAACAATTGGGCTAGTGACCCTAAAGCAAGTGAAATGCTTGATTGGGAAGTTCATGAAAGTGTTGATGTCACAAAAAAAGTTATTTCTCATTGGATAGAAGAATATGAGAATGGGGCTTATAATTGGGTAGTGGAATTAAAAGATAATCACGAAATAATAGGCAACATAACAGCAGTAAAATACAATGAAAAGAATAAAACTTGTGAAATAGGATATTGTTATGGTTCAAAATATTGGAGACATGGATATGCAAGTGAAGCATTAAGAAGAGTAATAGAATTTTTTCTTAATGAGACATGTATAGAATTAGTTGAAGCAAAACATATTTTTGGTAATCCAAATAGCGGCAAAGTTATGGCTAAAGCTGGTATGACAAAAGAAGCAACACTTAGAAGAAGACATCTAAACAAAAAGACAGGTGAAATAGAGGACTTGATAGTTTATAGCATAACAAAAGATGAATTATAAAAAAACTACATTTCATTGTAGTCACTTATCTTATTTAAATTATTTTTATATTCATTTATTATTAAATGTGATGTAGTAAGTAGCATGCTTGATATACTTACTGCATTTTTTAATGCATTAATAAGTACATTTGTTGGATCAATCACTAAAGTAGTATCTACATTTTCATAATCTGATTTATTTATATTATATAATTTATTAAAATCACTATTTTTAATATTATCATAAATTTCTTTATTATCTAAACCAGAATTAATTAATATTTGTTTAAATGGTAAATATAAAACATCATAAAATAATTTATCCATTTCATTTTCTATCTTTATTTTATCTCTTAATTTAAGTAGAGCAATTCCAGCACCTGGTAATATACCTTTTGTAGATACATCAATTGCATGTAGTGCATCAATATATCTCATTTTTAATTCTCTTCTTTCTGTTATTGTATTAGCACCTACCAAAATATTTGCAATAGTATTAGATAACATTGATATACGTAATTCATTAAAATTTTTATTAATATCATCATCTATTTTAATTTCATTAATTAAATTTTCTACTTCATTATTATAATCAAAAGATAATATTACTTCTTCATTATTAATAACAATATTATTAACGTATCCTAAATCATTTAAAGTTATATAATTATTTTTAATGATTTTACTATTTGTAATAACACTTATATCTTTTAATATTTCATGTGCTTTATATCCATAAGATGGAGTTTTTAAAAGACATATTTTTATTTCATTAGATAAATATAATGATACTAAATCATTTACTACATCTTCATTATAATCATCACTTATTATAACTAGACTATTATTATTTTTTATAACTTCATTTAATATACTAGCAATACTTTCTATACTATCTAACTTATTATTTATAATTAAAATATTTGGTTTATTATATTCAATACTTTCTTGTTCGTTTAAGAAATAATTGGATGCCAATACAGTTTCAAACCTATATCCATTCAAATACTTAGTACAAGATTTACTAGACTCAACTTCTTTAATATTTATTGCATTAATACTTTCTGTTTTTAAATAAGCATCATATATATTTTTTGCAATATCATCGTCATTGCTACTAGTTAGTGCAACATTAAACAATTCTTTATCAGTAGGAATACGTGATATATTTTCTAATTCACTAATTAACTTATCCAAATAATTATTTAATTCTTTCTTTAATATTATAGAATTATATCCTGCATTAATTAACTTCAAACCCTCATTAAATATTCCTTCTAATAATACTAGGGTAGTTGTAGTACCATCACCAACTATATCATTTGTTTTAATACTAGCTTCTTTAGCTAACGTTAATATAGTATTAACAACTTCATCTTCACTTTCTATATTTTCTGCAATTGTCACACCATCATTTGTTATAAAAGGACTAAAGCTAGAATGGTCTATTATTACATTATTTCCTTTAGGACCAAGTGTTATTTTAACACTACCACATAATAAATTAATTGCATCACACATTTTCTCATATAATTCATTTCCAAATACTACCTTTTTCATACTTCATCACTCATTTCTATTATATATTTCCAATATTTTTTAGGCATAAAATTCATTCTACATCTATCATTTTTTCTTTCTTTAATACCAATAGTCTTATAAAAAGTAGTCCATAAATTTTCTATATCTAGTTCATTATCACTATATTTTAATTCATCAATCTTTATATTATCTTTATTAGTTATTATAACGTCTTTCTTATCATAAATACTTATTAAATTACGTTTATTATCTACTATTACAAAACATTCATTTTTTAATCTTTTCTTAAAATGATTAGTAAGTAAACCAATACAATTGTTAGTAGGTTCTATCTCAGCATATAATACTTTATTATTTAATTCTCTAAATCTAACAAAACCTTTTAATTTGTGAGTTTCATATCCAACATATTTATTTATTCTTAATGCTTCATTAACACATTTTAAATTTCTCATATACATAGTATTCTCTTTGTATTTTAAACTATTTAAATAGTAATAATATATTATTAGTTCTTTATTATTTTCACTAGACAAAGATACTTTATATATTATATTGAAATTATTAATACCAATACTTTTAATACAATGATTAATTATATCTTTATTATCACTCAAATCTAACTTTATTATATTATCAAATAGAGTAGGATTATACATTTCATCTTTAATATTATATGGTTTTATATTATGTTCTATAAGAATATTAATTAGTTTTAAAAGTTCATAAAAATTATTATAAATATATATATTATTCATTAAATAAACTTAATTGTGTAATACTAGGTTTAATTATTTCTTGATCTTCTAAAACTAAATTAGATTCTATAAATTCTTTTATAAATAAATCTTTATTTATAAAATATTTACCATTGCATGTAATAAAGTATTTTGCTCTTTTCATAACAACTCCCATATTTTTTAAATCTTTAAATTCTATTTTAAAGTGTCTTCTAGATGATATAATCCTTTTAGCAGATTTAACTCCAATTCCAGGTATTTTGAGTAAATCATTATATGATGCTTCATTAATTTCTTTAGGGAATAAGTCTAAGTGACTCAGTGCCCAACTTGCTTTAGGGTCTACTAATATATTAAAGTTTTTATGTTCATCATCTAAAAGTGTATCAGTAGTAAATCCATAAAACCTTAATAACCAATCTGCTTGATATAATCTATGTTCTCTTTTAAGCGGAGGTAGTGATAAAGTAGGAAGTAATTTATCTTTGTTTACTGGGATATACGCAGAATAAAATACTCTTTTTAAGTTATGACTTTTATATAAATTTTCAGATCTAGTCATTATTTCATAATCACTTTCACTTGTTGCACCTATTATCATTTGAGTACTTTGTCCAGCAGGAACAAATTTTCTACTTTTATTTGATTTTATAAGATTCATAATATTTTCTATTTTATCTCCATTTTTATTAGGTGCTAAAAGTTTTAAAGAGTTGTTGCTAGGAAGCTCTATATTAGAACTCATTCTATCTACCAATAATCCCAATTTTTTTATTAAATAATCACTAGCACCAGGTATTGCTTTAGCATGAATATATCCAGAAAAGTGATATTTACTTCTAAGCATACTTATTGTTTTAATTAGTAATTCCATAGTATAATCAGGACTTTTTATTATTCCACTTGATAGAAATAAACCTTCTATATAATTTCTTCTATAAAAATTAATTGTTATATTACATATTTCTTCTGGAGTAAATGTTGCTCTTTTAATATTATTTGATTTTCTATTAATACAATATTTGCAATCAAATATACATGAATTAGACATCAATATTTTTAACAAAGAAATACATCTTCCATCACTAGAAAATGAATGACATATACCACCGATATTTGCGTTTCCAATACCATTATCATTTTTTCTACTACTTCCACTAGAAGAACAAGAAGCATCGTATTTAGCACTATCTGCTAATATTGTTAACTTTTCTTTTATATCCATATCACATCACCAAATATATTATATAACAAATATTTGTTTGTGTAAACAATTGTTTGTAAATAAATTGATTTGGCATTTGACGTATATGAATTAATATGTTATTATAATCCGAAAAAAAGGGGAAATGAATTATGAATTCAGATTTAAAATTAATAAAAAAACATTATGGTGAAGATATGATGCATTATGCAAGAGAAAACTTTCCAATAATTTTAGAAGAAGAAGGAGTATTATCTAAATTCTTTTTAGATAATTTTGCAGAAAGTAAAACATTATATGAAGATTTAAAAGAAAATGATGAGTTAGTTAAATTTAAAAATTTTATATATATACTTTATAACGTAAAAGATGAAGATAATAATGTTAATTATGATATAAAAAGTCCTGAAGAACTAATGAATGATGCGGGATATAACTTATATGAATGCAAAACAGAAGACGATATACAATCATTTAAGAAATACTATTCTAAGGGTGAAGAATTATGTACTTTTATAGGCAGAAGACTTAATACTAATAGAGTATTTTTTGCAGTAAAGAAAGACGTAGATAAAATTAGACGAGAAAATTTTAAAAATCCGGAAAGAGAAGACGAATATGGAACAAGTGTAATAAGTATACAATTTACAAATGATGGAACAAATACTTTATCGATAAAAAATAGATACAATCATACTGTAAGTAATCCAGATGCTACATTTAAAAATAATTTAGATAATATTATAAAAGGATTAACAAAAAGTTTTGAAGTTCATTATGGAATTAAACAAAAATATATAAATATAGAAGAATTTAAAGAATTTGTACGTGCAAGTGATGGAAAATATTATAAATATAATTATGAAAGATTTGGAATTCATTATTGTAATAATAATGTTATTATTCAATATGGGATACCAAAAAAGTTTGAAAAAGAAAAATATATTATAATGGACAATTTTGTTTTAAATTTACAAAACAAATCGTTTGAAAAACTTGATTACGGTTATGATTGTTTTCCAGATACGATAAAAAATATTAAAAGTATTGAGGTAAGAAAAAATGGTAACAATAAAAATATAATTATAAAAACTGACAAAAAAGATATAATAGTAGAAGTAAATAAAAAAGGGGAAATAATAAGTTATATAAATAATAATATTACAGAAATAAATAGTAATTTTTTAGAATGTAATAAAACGCTTCAATATTTAGAATTAAATAATGTAGTATCAATAGGAAATAATTTTTTATTAAATAATAACGTCTTAAAATCTTTAAGTATTAATAATGTTAAAACAATTGGCAATAATTTTATTGGTTTTAGTAACAATACTTTCATTAATCAAATTGATTTTTCAAAACTTGAAACTATTGGGAATGGTTTTATGAGTTTTTGTGGACAAGGTATAACAAAAATTTCTTTACCTAACATTCAAAGTATAGGAAATGATTTTTTAAAGTATTTAAAAAGTAATATAGAAATATTAGATTTTCCTAAATTAGAGACTATTGGTGAATACTTTATGTACTATGCAAAAGGAGTTAAAATAATAAATTTGCCAAATATAAAATGTTTATCTAGTTTTTTCTTATCAAGAAATAATGAATATGTTTCAAAATTAAATTTACAAAATTGTCAAATTATAGAAGGAAATGTTATGATTTTTTCTAATGTAAATCTAAACAACGCTAATTTTAGTAATTTAGAAAATATAGGGAATTCATTTTTACATATGTCTAATACTGATAGTGATATAATTAATATTCCAAAGGTTGTAAATATAGGTGATGATGTTTTATCTTTTGAAAAAAATGTTAAGTTTGTTAATTCGCCTATGTTAAAACGTATTGGGAAACAATTTTTACAATATGCTGATAATTTACAAATTATAATTTTAGATAAATTAGAGTATATTGATGAAGATAGTTTAAGGGACTTTTTGGCTAAGCACATACGAAAATATAAATCATTAAATGAACAAGATAAAATAGTAAAATTAAAACAATATTTTGTTATGAGAATACAAATTAATAAATTATTAAATTTGAAAAATGTTATTATACAAAATCTTTACACTAAAACAAAAGTATTAAAAAAATAAATATACTTTTTAATACTATTTATGTTACACTTATAAAGTATCAGAAAATAGAGGGATGACATGACAAATAAAAAATGTATATTTATATTATTAATAATACTTGCATTTATTTTAAGAATAGATGTGTATTCAACTAATAAAAAAAATAATATAGAAACAAATAAAAATAAAATAGTAGAAAAAGACCAATCTTTAAAATATAGTACATATGATTTTAAAGGTTAGTCTTTTTTATAACCTTTCTGTATTATTATTGTTTAAAGAATCTTTTCTTAACTGTATAACTTCTTCTTTTAATTGTTTAATTTCTTCTTCTAAAGATTTATCAATACCTTTTTTAATTCCTGGTTTTCTTCTTCTATCGTGTTTTACAGTCTGATTTTGTGCACCAATTGTAAGTAATGTTTGACCAATTTGTTCAAAAAAGTTACCAACTGAATTTTGTTGATTTATAGTTAAACCTTTTGCAATAATAATTCCAATACCAGTAGCAATAAGAGTAAATTCATAGGCATTCAAAGAATTTAGCCATTTAGCAATATCGTTAAAATCTTGGCTAACAAACTTTTCAAATTCCTCATTTTCTCTAAATGCCTCTCTCATATATGACCTCTATAAAATTATATGAATTTATACTTTATATATTTTAAATTATATATTATAATTATTTCGGTGGTAAAATATGACAACTTATTTAAATTCTATATATAGTGCATTTTTTTTATTCCCATTTATAGCACTATTAATAACATTTCCATTTATGATAATAAATTATAATAAATATGGTTCAATATCTAAGATTAGAACCTTTATCATATATACATTTATATTATACTTATTATGTGCATACTTTCTAGTAATATTACCTCTACCAAGTAGAGAATATGTAAGCAAACTAACTATACCGCATTATCAATTAAAGCCATTTAATTTTATATTTGATTTCATTAAAGAAAATAGATATTCATTTAATAGTTTATCAAGTTTTATTAAAATGTTAAAACAACCTAGCATATATCAACCACTATTTAATATAGCATTAACTATACCATTTGGTATGTATTTAAGATATTATTATAAATGCAATTTAAAAAAAACAATTATTTGTTCATTTTTATTAAGTTTATTTTTTGAAATAACACAATTAACAGGACTTTATTATATATATCCTAGAAATTATAGAATGTTTGATGTAGATGATATAATGTTTAATACAATAGGTGGATTAATTGGATACTATTTAATAACACCATTTCTAAAAATATTACCTTCTAGAGAAAAAATAGATGATAATTCATATATTATGAGTAATAAAGTTACAGGATTAAGAAGACTAGTAGCATTCATAATAGATATATTTTTTCTAAGTCTAATATTCGGAATATCCCTAATAATAACATTATTATATGGTAAAGAATATAATTTAAAAACGTTTATCATTTTACTCTTAGTTATAACATACATTATGTTTATTTTACTACCTTGTATATTTAAAGGAAGAACAATAGGTAAAAGAATAGTTAATTTAAAATTAAATAGTTACATTAATAAAATTTATCCGATAATAATTAGAACTAACTTGATGTTTATTTATGTATTTTTAATTCCATTAATAAGTATAGTGTTAATTGATGATCAAAATTTAATAGGAATATTATTTATTATTATATATATGTTATATTCTTTTGCATCATTTATCATATTAATTACTAATAATAAATTATGGTATGAAAAATTAACTAAAACAGAAAATATCAATACTTTTAAAATTTGATATTTTTTTATAGTAACCTAAATATTTAAATTATCTAAATCCAAAATATCATTAACTTTTAAATTTATACTAGAGTTATTTGGTAATTCTAATATATTAGTTTTATTTTTATTATTAAATATAATTATTTTATTGGGTTTTATATTTCTATTAATCATCAGTATTCTATTATTCTTATCTAATAATAAAACATCAATAGTCTCTAACATGAAAAATGTATGTATACTTTTACAATCTTTTATTAATAAACCATAATTAATATTTCTTTTATTCATTAATCCTATTAATTTATCTTTAAAACTTTTAGCAACTACGACTTTCATACTATCACCAATTTATTATATTCAATTTCTTAAATTAATTATACATTTATAGATGGATAATATCAACATACAAATAGTTGATTTTAGTATAAAATATAATATAATTTCATAAATATTTCAAAAATATTTAATAAAACGAAATTGATATATGGACTTATAATGTATTATGTTATATTATATTTAATGTGTCTTAAAAGGAGTAAATAAAGATATGAAGAAGTATATAAATAAGAATATATTATTAAATACTATTATTAATTTTACATTCTTAATATTAATTGAAATAATATTTAAAATTGTTAATTTTTATAATTTAATAGATTATTCAAACATTAGAATTTTAATATCTAGTTTTTTATTAAGTTTTATTATTGGTAATTTAGAATATTTTATAAATAAAAAATTACATAAATATATTAATGTAACTTTGATATTTATATCATCAATATATGCTTTAGCAGAAACAGGATTTAATAATTTTATTGGTGTTTATATGTCACTAGGAACATCTAGTCAATTAGGTGCTGTTATAGATTATATTAGAGAATTTATATTAAGTTTTAAATGGTATTATTATTTTCTTATGTTACCATTTGTACTTATAATTATATATTATATCTTTATAAATAAAAAAGTAATTAATAAATTCAATATAAATATGAATAAAAATAATTATAAATTATTGAATAAAAGATTATATGTTAAGAAATTATCTTTAAGTATTTTAATTTTATGTGTAGTTTCTAATTTATATTTATTAACATTATATATTCCATTTATGCAAAATAAATTACAAACAGTGAGTAATAGAAAGTTATTTAAAAGTCCTAGTGTTCCAAGTATTACAATAAAACAATTTGGTATAACAACATTTGGATTATTAGATGTAAATAATTATCTTTTTCCAGCTAAAGTAAGTGAAGAATATAAGATAGAAAATGAGAGTAATAAATATGCTAAAGAAAATAGTACAAGAAAATTTGATGATACTAATTGGAATAATTTAATAGATAATGAAACTAATGAGACATTAAATACTTTAAATAAATATTTTATAAATAATGATGTTACTGATACTAATAATTATACAGGTATGTTTAAAGACAAAAACTTAATTGTTATTATGTTAGAAAGTGTTAATGATATTATTATAAATAAAGAAGATTATCCTAACTTTTATAAAATGTATAGTGAGGGTTGGCATTGGAAAAATAATTATAGTCCTAGAAATAGTTGTAGTACTGGTAATAATGAGATGAGTGGTATGACAAGTTTATTTTCTATATATAATACTTGTACTGCGAATAATTATAGAAAGAATAGTTATTTTGAAGCAATATTTAATTTATTTAATAATAAAGGATATAATACTTTCAGTGCACATGATTATACAGAACATTATTATTATAGAAATGAAATTCATACTAATATGGGAAGTAATGCATATTATGGAGTTGAAAAACTTGGTATAGAATATTCTAGTATTTATAAAAATTGGGCTAGTGATGAAGATTTTATGAATAAAGTATTAGAACTTATAGATAATGTTGATAACAAAAATTTTATGGCATGGTTAACAACTGTATCAAGTCATCAACCTTATTATTATTCTTCAATTGAAGGAGATAAATATCTAAGTTTGTATGAAGATATGGATATAAGAACAGATTTAAAAAGATATAAATCTAAATTAAAAATATTAGATAATGCACTTGGAATATTGCTTGATGGATTAGAGAAAAAAGGTATATTAGATGATACTGTTATAGTTATGTATGGGGATCATTATCCTTATGGATTATCTACCGATACAATTAATACGGTTTTAGATTATGATACAAATGTAGACTATGAAAATGAAAGAGTTCCATTTGTTATATATAATACTGATATTGATAGCAAAGAGTTTGAAAGTTATACGTCATATATTAATATACTTCCTACTGTTGCAAATTTATTTGATTTAGACTATGATCCAAGACTTTATATGGGAACTGACTTATTAAGTAAGGATTATGAATCTATAGTTATATTTGCAGATGGAAGTTGGAAAAATGAATATGCATATTATAATGCAAGTAGAAGTAGCATAGAATATTATAATGATAAAACTTATACAATTGAAGAATTACAAAATATTAATAATAAAATTGATTTAAAAATTAAAATGAGTAGTTTGGCAATTAAAAATAATTACTTTAATTACTTATATAATTCATTAAATGGAAATGTTATGAATAAAGTAGATAAGATTGATAATAAACAAAATGAATCTTAAAAATTGAAGAAAAGTTACAAAATTTTTCTTTTTTTTTAAAAGTTAATGTGCTATAATTAAAATACATTTAAAAAAGGGGAATGTTAATGAGTCAATATTTCACTAATGATGAGAACTTAAAAAGCGAATATAGAAATATAATTTATAAATATAAAGATTATGTATTTAATTTTACTAGTGATTTAGGAGTGTTTTCAAAAGATAGAGTAGATTATGCTAGCAAATTACTTGTAGAAAATTATTTTAAAATAGGTAGAAAAAATGTTAATGTTTTAGATGTTGGTTGCGGTTATGGTTTTATAGGGATAACTATATCTAAAATAATGGATAGTAGAGTTGATATGATAGATGTAAATAAAAGAGCAGTTCATTTGTCTAATTTGAATATAAAAAATATGAATGTTGATGCTGTTTCTTTTATTAGTGATAATTATAGCAATATTGATAAAAAGTATGATGTTATAATATCTAATCCACCTATAAGAGCAGGTAAAAAAGTATATTTGGATATTATTAATAATGCGGTAAATTATTTGAATGATGGTGGGGAATTTTATTTTGTTATGAATAAAGATCATGGGGCAAAAAATGTAATAGAAAAAATAAAAGATGTTTATGATGTGAACGTATTAGATAAAAATAAAGGATTTTTTGTAATTCTTTGTAAAAAGCGTTGACATATTCGTTTTGTATTGATAAAATTTTAAATTGGTGGCGTAGTCTCTTTTTGTGGAGATTACTCTCGAAAAAAATACTAGTATTGGGGTGAACTTGAGTGGCATACAAAGTAGAAAAATTTGGTGACCATAGAGAAAGAAGATCTTTCTCAAAAACTTCTAATAAATATGAATTAAAAGATTTATTAGATATTCAAAAAGAATCTTATAAATGGTTCTTGACAGAAGGAATTAAAGAAGTATTTGATGATTTATTTCCTGTAGAAAGTTTCACTGGTAATATATCTCTAAGTTTTAGTGATTATTGTTTTGATGAACCTAGATATGGGGTAAAAGAATCAAAAGAAAGAATGGTAACATATAGTGCTCCATTAAAAGTTAATGCACGTGTTTTCATTAATGAAACAGGTGAAGTTAAAGAACAAGAAGTCTTCTTAGGTGACATGCCTATGATGACAGATGCAGGAACTTTTATAATTAATGGTGTTGAACGTGTTATTGTTTCACAATTAGTAAGAAGTCCATCAATATATTTTAAACGTGAAATAGATAAAAATGGACGACCAGTAGTAAGTGGAGAAATGATACCTAATAAAGGTACATGGTTAGAGTTTGAACTTGACGCAAGAGATGTTATTTATGTAAGAATTGATAGAACTAGAAAAGTTACTGTTACAACACTTCTACGTGCATTAGGATTATCTAGTGACGAAGAAATTTTAGAAGTATTTGGTGATAATAGATTTATTAAAAATACTTTAGAAAAGGATAGTACTAGAAATACCGATGAAGCATTAATTGAAATTTATGAAAAATTAAGACCAGGTGAGCCTGCAACTCTTGATTCTGCTAAGAACCAATTAATTACACGTTTCTTTGATAAGTTCCGTTATGATTTAGCTAAAGTAGGACGTTATAAATTTAATAAAAAATTAAATGTATTAGATCGTTTGCTAGGACAAAAAATAGCTGAAAACATTAAAGATGGAAAAGAAATCATAGTAGAAAAAGGTACAGTAATAGATAAAACTATATTAGAAAAAATTAGACCTATATTTCTTAATGGTTATAATTTAAAAACAGTTACTATTAATGAAGAATTAGATGAATATAATAAAGTCCAAGAAATTCATGTTTATAATAAAAATAATGAAAAAGAAATAATTAAAATAATAGGCAATGATCAAAGTATTGATTCTAGACGTTTAACTATTTCTGATGTATATGGTGCAATTTCATATTATTTGAACTTATTAGATGATATTGGAAATATAGATGAAATAGATCATTTAGCTAATCGTCGTGTTAGACAAGTTGGTGAGTTAATCCAAAATCAATTTAGAACTGGTATGGTTCGTATGGAAAGAGTTATTCGTGAAAGAATGACAACTCAAGAATTAGATATGGTAACTCCTAAGACATTAATTAATATTCGTCCAGTAACAGCTGCTATGAAAGAATTCTTTGGATCAAGTCAGTTATCTAAGTTCATGGATCAAGTTAATCCAATTGCTGAATTAACTGATAAGAGACGTTTATCAAGTCTTGGACCTGGAGGTTTATCAAGAGATAGAGCTGGTATGGAAGTTCGTGACGTTAACGTATCACACTATGGTAGAATTTGTCCTATCGAATCTCCAGAAGGTGCAAACATTGGTCTTATAACTTCAATTGCAAGTTATGCAAAAGTTAATGAATATGGTTTCTTAATGACACCATATAGAAAAGTTGTTGATTGTCATGTAACTGATGAAGTTTTATATTTAACTGCTGATGAGGAAAGTGATTATTATATAAGTCAAGCAACTATTGGAATGGATGAAGATAATAATTTAACTGATAAAGAAGTTGTTGCTCGTTTAAATGGTGAAAACGTTATTGTTAAGAAAGAATTAGTTAATTTCATAGATGTTGCTCCAAGTCAAGTTGTATCAATTACAACAAGTTGTATACCTTTCTTGGATCATGATGATGCGCATAGAGCTTTAATGGGATCTAACATGCAACGTCAAGCAGTACCACTTCTACAAAGTGAAGCTCCATTTGTTGGAACTGGTGTAGAATACATTGCAGCAAGAGACTCAGGATCAACAATAGTAGCGAAAGCTGATGGTATTGTAGAATATGCTGATTCTAAAAAGATTATTATTAAAAATGCTAAAGATAAAGATGTTTATTATTTAGATAATTTTGAAAGAAGTAATGCAGAAACATGTTTAAATCATAGTCCTATTGTTAAAAAAGGTGATAAAGTTCATCGTGGTGAAGTTCTTGCTGATGGTACAAGTACTAATAAGGGAGAATTAGCCTTAGGTAAAAATATGACTGTTGCATTTATGACATTTAATGGTTATAACTATGAAGATGCTGTTGTATTAAATGAAAGATTAGTTAAAGATGATGTTTATACATCACTTCATATAGAACATTATGATATTGATTGTCGTGATACTAAATTAGGACCAGAAGAAATTACACGTGATATTCCTAATGTAAGTGAGGATGCACGTAAGAATTTGGATGCTAATGGTATTATACGCATTGGTACAGAAGTTCATGAAGGCGATATATTAGTTGGTAAAGTTACTCCAAAAGGTGTACAAGAATTAACTAGTGAAGAAAAATTATTACACGCTATATTTGGTGAAAAGACTCGTGAAGTTAGAGATACATCACTACGTGTAGCACATGGTGCTGATGGTATAGTTCATGACGTTAAAATATATACTAAAGAAAATAGTGATGAACTTGCTGCTGGTGTTTCTAAGGTAATAAGAGTATATATTATTCAAAAACGTAAAATTCAAGTTGGAGACAAAATGTCTGGTCGTCATGGTAATAAAGGTGTTATATCACTTATTCTTCCAGAAGAAGATATGCCATACTTACCAGATGGTACTCCAGTAGATATTGTTCTTAATCCACAAGGTGTTCCATCTCGTATGAACTTAGGACAAATATTAGAGTTACATTTAGGAATGGCTGCTAAAAAATTAGGTGTTTATTGTGCAACTCCAGTATTCGATGGAGCTACCGTAGAAGACATAGCTGAAATGATGGATGAAGCAGGACTTGATAAAGATGGCAAGACTGTTCTATATAATGGACGTACTGGTGAACCATTTGAAAATAGAGTAGCAGTTGGTGTCATGTATATGATTAAATTACATCACATGGTAGATGATAAATTACATGCTCGTTCAACTGGACCTTACTCACTAGTTACACAACAACCATTAGGTGGTAAAGCACAATTTGGTGGACAACGTTTCGGAGAAATGGAAGTTTGGGCATTATATGCTTATGGTGCTGCTCATGTTTTACAAGAAATCTTAACTATCAAATCTGATGATGTTGTTGGACGTGTTAAAGTTTATGAAGCATTGGTTAAAGGTAAAAATATTACTCAAGCAGGTGTTCCAGAAAGCTTTAGAGTATTAATAAAAGAATTCCAAGCTCTAGGATTAGACATATCATTCATAGACAACAATGATGAAGTACGTGACATAAACGAATTAGAAGAAGACGATGATGATGCTCCTATAACAATCGATGAAATAGATGTAAATAAATCATTAATACCAGAAGAAGAAATAAAAGAACCTGATGTTGAAGATGTACCAGATGAAGAAAATGATGATTTATTAGTTGAAGATATAGAAGAAAATCCTACCGATGAAGAATTAGAAGCGATAGATGATGGTAATTTAGAAGGGGATGAAATTTAATGTTAGAAGTAAATAATTTTAAAGGAATAAGAATAGGAATTGCAAGTCCTGATAAAATTAGAAGTTGGTCACATGGTGAAGTAACTAAACCAGAAACAATAAATTATCGTACCCTTAAACCTGAAAGAGATGGTTTATATTGTGAAAAAATCTTTGGACCAACAAAAGATTACGAATGTAGTTGTGGTAAATATAAAAGATTAAGATATAAAAATGTTGTATGTGATAGATGTGGTGTAGAAGTAACTCGTTCTAAGGTACGTCGTGAACGTATGGGACATATTGAGCTTGCTTCTCCTTGCTCACATATTTGGTTCTTTAAAGGTGTTCCTTCTAAAATGGGACTTGTACTTGATATGAGTCCAAGAGATTTGGAAGAAGTATTATATTTTGTTAGTTACGTTGTAATTAATCCTGGTAATGCACCTTTAGAAAAGAAACAAACATTATCTGACAAAGAATATAGAGCTTACTATGAAAAATATGGTAATGGATTTGAAGTTGGAATGGGTGCTGAAGCTATCCAAAAATTATTAAAAGAAGTTGATATAGATAAAGAAGTTGATGATTTACGTAAAGAATTAGATGGTGCTACTGGGCAAAAACGTATAAGACTTGTTAAACGTTTAGATTGTTTAGTATCATTCCAAGAAAGTGGTAATCGTCCTGAATGGATGGTATTAGATGTTATACCTGTGATACCTCCTGAACTTCGTCCTATGATTCAACTTGATGGTGGACGTTTTGCTACAAGTGATTTAAATGATTTATATAGAAGAATTATTAATAGAAATAATCGTTTAAAGAAATTATTAGAACTTGGTGCTCCATCAATTATTGTTCAAAATGAAAAACGTATGCTTCAAGAAGCAGTTGATACATTATTTGATAATGGTAGACGTGGTAGAAGTGTTACAGCTGCTGGTAATAGACCTTTAAAATCATTATCTAGTATGTTAAAAGGTAAACAAGGACGTTTCCGTCAAAACTTATTAGGTAAACGTGTTGACTATTCTGGACGTTCAGTTATCGTTGTTGGACCAAACTTAAAAATGTATCAATGTGGTATTCCAAAAGAAATGGCTCTTGAGTTATTTAAACCACATGTAATTAATGGATTAGTATCTCGTGGATTAGCTCATAATATCAAGGGTGCTAAAAAGTTAATCGATACTAGAAATGAATGTGTTTGGGATATAGTAGAAGATGTTATAACAGAACATCCTGTAATGTTAAACCGTGCCCCAACACTACATAGATTAGGTATTCAAGCATTTGAACCTAAACTAGTTGGCGGTAAAGCTATAAGACTTCATCCACTTGTTTGTGCAGCATTCAATGCTGACTTCGATGGAGACCAAATGGCCGTACACGTACCATTAAGTGAAGAAGCAAAAGCAGAAGCTAGAATTCTTATGTTAGGTGCTAATAATATCTTATCTCCAAAAGATGGAAAACCTATTGTTACACCAAGTCAAGATATGGTATTAGGAAACTATTATATTACTATTGAAGAGGCTGGACTTCCTAATGAAGGTAAAGTATATAAAAATAGTAATGAAGCAATTATGGCTTATGAAAGAAGAGAAATTACTTTACATACAAGAATAGTAGTTCCTGTTAATTCATTTAAACATAGAATATTTATTGACGAAGTAAAAGATAAATATTTAGTTACTACTGCTGGTAAATTAATATTCAATGAAATATTACCAGATACTTTCCCATATATGAACGAACCTACTAAAGAAAATATTAGTGGTATTACCCCAATGAAATATTTTATAAGTATGGGAGAGAATATTCCAGAAGTAATTAAAGAAATGCCTTTAGTAAAACCATTTGATAAAAAGATTTTACAAAATATAATTGCTCAAATATTTAAATTATATAAAACTACTGAAACAAGTATTATGCTTGATAAGTTAAAAGATTTAGGATTTAAATATAGTACTTTAGCTGGTATTACTGTATCATTATCAGATATAGTTGTAGATAGTTCTAAACAAGAATTTATTGATGCTGGTCATGCTAAAGTAGATAAAATTAATAAACAATTCTCACGTGGCCTTATAACAGAAGAAGAAAGATACACAAGCGTATGTGCTGTATGGAATGGCGTTAAAGATCAAGTTAAGAATAAATTAAGTGATATTGCCAAAGCTGATTTACATAATCCAGTATTTATGATGATGAATTCAGGAGCTCGTGGTAGTGCTGACCAATTCTGTCAAATGGCTGGTATGCGTGGTTTAATGGCTAAACCAGATGGATCTTCCGTTGAAATTCCAATATTATCAAGTTTACGTGATGGGCTTTCAGTTAACGAATTCTTCTTAGGTACGCACGGTGCCAGAAAAGGAGATACAGATACAGCATTACGTACAGCAGACTCTGGATATTTAACTCGTCGTCTAGTAGACGTTTCACAAGATATAATTGTAAAAGATGAAGATTGTGGTTGTATATCAGGATTAATTGTTAGAGACTTAATTAATGATAAAGATGGCAGTGTGGTTGAACCATTAGCAGAAAGATTACTTGGAAGATTTACCGCTAAACCTGTATTAAATCCAGAAACCAAAGAAATTATTGTTGATAAAGATGTTTTATTAAATGAGAGCATGGTTTCTAAAATAGAAGCAGCAGGTGTTAAAGAAGTAGAAATAAGAAGTATCTTGACATGTAAGAGTCCTAACGGAGTATGTCAAAAATGTTATGGTAGAAACTTAGCTACTGGAAACTTAGTTGAAACTGGTGAAGCTGTTGGTATAATGGCTGCTCAATCAATTGGTGAACCAGGTACACAGCTTACAATGCGTACATTCCACTCTGGTGGTGTTGCTGGTGGAGAAGATATTACTCAAGGTCTTCCACGTGTTGAAGAATTATTTGAAGCACGTAATCCAAAAGGTAAAGCAACAATATCAGAAATAACTGGTAAAGTTTCATTAATAGAAGATGTTAATGGTAAGTGGAAAGTTGTTGTTGAAAATAAAACGGAAGCTAGAGATCATATAACAAGTTATGGTGCTAAACTTAATGTAGAAGTAGGGGATGAAGTTAGTGCTGGAGATAAGCTTACTCAAGGTACTATTTCTCCAAAAGAATTACTTGCTGTAACAGATCCTATAACTACACAAGAATATATATTAACAGAAATTCAAAAAGCTTATAAATCTCAAGGTGTTGATATTTCAGATAAACACGTTGAAATTATTGCTAGTCGTATGATAAATAAAATGAAAGTTGTAGATGAAGGTGATACTGATTTAGTTGCTGGTTTAACAGTAAGTATTAGAGAATTCACTGAAAGAAATAAAAAAGTATTACTTGAAGGTGGAGTTCCAGCTACTGGAAGACCAATAATACTTGGTATTACAAAATCTTCTCTAGAAACTGATTCATTCTTATCAGCTGCATCATTCCAAGAAACTACAAGAGTTTTAACAGATGCTGCAATAAAAGGTAAAGTTGATCATTTAACAGGTTTAAAAGAAAATGTTATAATTGGTAAATTAATACCTGCAGGAACTGGAGCTAAACAATATAGTGATATTACAATAGAACTTGAAAAAAATCTTATGGATGATGAACCTAGTGAAATATTAGAAAATGAATTCTTAGATGATAGTTCTAATGAAATAGAAGAAGAATTAGTAGATGCAGAAAATGAAATCAACATTGACAATGAAGAAGCTTAATGCTTCTTTTTCTTTATAAAAGAACTTGCATTTTTAAAAAAAATGTGTATAATAGAAACCAAAAAAGGAGATATATTATGAAAAAATTAAAATTATTTATTTTAACTGTCCTAACTATCTTAGGATTTGCAACAAATGTTAATGCATATAGTTATTCATCTATCACTGCTAATAAAAGTGGTGAAAAGTATGAATATGTTAGTGGGTTACCAATTTATTACAACACTGCCCATGGTTATAATTTATACGTACTTAATAACAATACATATTTTGATACTTATACAAATTTAACTGATCCAACAGAAGTAAACAAAGCCATTACATACATAGTAAATAACAGTAATGTAACAAGTAGTAGTTACAAAAATTACTATATTGCACAAGCAACTATACTTTGGTATCAAGATTATATAAATGGACAAGATACGAATATACCAAAAAGTATAAAAGATACTATAAAAAATACAACTGGAGATACTGTGTGTTATTACATAAATAAATTATTTAATAATGCAATAAGTTATAACAACGATACAGCAATAAAATTTTTAGATAAGAATGTATCATTTACTAGAAATGGTAATTATTACTATTCAAATGTAATAAATGTAGAAACATACAATTTAAATAGTACACCAAGTATTAGATTATATAATGCTCCAAGTAGTGCAAGTATAATAAATAATACAATAATAAAAAATGGTTATGGTTCATTCCAAATAAGAATTCCATCATCGAGTATGAATTATTATAATGAAAGAGATTTTGAAGTATATATCACTGGATATGATAATAATAGTAAAATTTATCAGTACACAAATTATGGAAGAGATGCAGTTATATATGCTAGAACATACTCTTCAAGCAGCAACAGTGTTGAAGCGAGTTTACCAGTTCAAATAAAAAACACATATAGAACAAATGTAAGAATAAACATTTTAGATAACAATGATAATTATATAAGAAATTTAACTTACTATATTTATAGTGGAGACTGTACTAATACTACGTGTTATAGTGATAATTTAATAACATCATTCAATACAACAAATAATTATGTGAGTTTAAATGACACTTTAAGTGAAGGCATTTACACATTAGTTAATAAAAGTAATTATAATAATTACAACCTACCAACTAAAACAAAAGTAAATATTAAAAATACTACTGAAATACAAAATATTACAATTAGCGAAAAAAACAATAATTATGATGAAGACAATGATTATAGCATTGATAAATTAAGAAAAATAATTATTTATAATGACTTTAATGATGAAGATAACATTATAAAAGTATATTCAAATTCTAACTATTTACAAGAATCATTTAGCAGTAAAAATAATAATCATGAAATCAGCTTGAGTGAAGGAACATATTATATAGTTGATTCTAAAAATAAAATGGAAAAATTATATTTCAAAGTTACAAGTAATGGAAATTTACAAGTAAAATACAATAATGATTATGTTTATGCAGATTACATTACTCTAAATAGAAATGATTATAATAATAGCTTAAAAAATGAAGATGATATTATCTATGATGAAGATACAAATACTTATTATGTAGATGGATTTGATAATATTGAAATAGAACAAACAGTTGATACAAGAATTGAATGGCTTACAAATGTAATCAACTGTCCAATAACTAGTTTAGATGAAACTATTAAATATGTAGTTGGTGCAATAATAATTGCATTAGGTTCATATTTACTATTAAGAAATGTCAAAAAGATTAAAAATAATAATTAGTATAATAATTATATTAATAGGAAATATTATATTAGCGTCAGAATACTTGAATTCAAAAAAAATTGCAGTATATGATTATATGAATGAAATATATTATAATGTTACTGATGCTAAACCAGAAGAAGTTAATAAAGACATAAAAGAGAATAATGAGGAAAAAGATAGTGAAGAAACTAGTTATAAATTTGATATAAAAGAAGAAGAAAGTATGTATATAGGTTATTTGTCTATACCTGAAATAAATTTAAAAAAAGGATTTACAAAAAAAGATAGCAAATATAACACTATAAGTAAAAATATACAAATCTTATCTGCATCAGATTATCCAGATAAAGAAAATGGAAATGTCATATTTGCTGCCCATTCAGGCAATTCGAGTGTATCATATTTTAATAAATTATATTTATTAAATAAAGATTCATTAATTTATATTACATATAACAATGTAAATTATACTTATAAGATAACTGATATTTATACTGTTGAAAAAAATGGAACAGTAGAAGTTAAAAGTAATAAAGATAAATCTAATATAACACTTATAACTTGTACTAAAAATGATAATACTACACAAACAATATACATTGGGGAACTTATAAATAAAGAATAAAGAGGTGGTTTTATGGTTGATACAACAATATTAGATAAATTAAATTTAATTTATAAATTTTTATCTGATAAATCAATTGTTATGCTAATAATATTACTAATATTAATTATATTGATAGATTTTATATATGGAAAGAATAGCAAACAAACTAAAATAATGTATGTTACTATGATACTTTTAATAATAATATATGGATTATTTGAGTATTATAAACCATTATTAAATATTTTAGATATATATATAACATATTTATTTAAAATAACTTATTTTCCATCTATAATTGAATACATGAGTATGATATTTTTAACTATATTTATAGAAATATATTCCATAAAAAAATTAAATAAAGTTCAAAGAAATATTAACTTATGGACAGCAATAATAATTGAAATATTATTTATTATAAATATAATAGCATTAAAAAACATAAATATTGATTTGAATAATATAACTTCTATATATGAAAACGATTTATTATTAAGTATATTTCAAATAAGTAGTATAATTTTTATGATATGGATCATATATAATTTATTAACTTATTTAATTAAATCATTTATTGATAATAGAATAGAAATGCCAAAATTAAATGATTATTATGAATAGAAGTAACTTTATATAGTTATTTCTTTTAAATATAAATTATTTTGTTTGCTATCCTAAATAACTTGTGATATACTTAAATAGTAAAATCATAGGAGGATAAAAGTTATGGCATTTGAAGGAATAAAAAAAGCTTTATTTGACGATGGAGATAATAATAAAAACGCTGTTGAAGATAATTTCTATGCAGTTAGTAATAAACAATTAAAAGAAGAAGAAAGTAAAAATGGAAGTAAAATGATACTTGTTGAACCTAGAGCATATTCTGAAAGTCAACAAATAGCAGATTATTTAAAATCTAGAAATACAGTTGTTGTAAATCTTAAGAGAGTTACATCTGATCAAGCAAAAAGATTAATAGATTTCTTAACTGGATGCATTTATGCAATAGGTGGGTCATTACAAAAATTAGGTAATGGAATTTATCTTTGTACTCCAAATAATGTTAATGTACAAGGTAAGATGAGTGAAAATGATAAAGAAGAAAAAGCTAAAACTAAATATGATAGTGAAATAGATTTCTAAAAAAATAATTAGGGTGTGATTATATGGAAAAATTTAGTACTTCTTTTAGTGGATATAAAAAGGAAGAAGTTAATAAATTTATAGATGATGTTATTAAAGAAGTAGAAAATATGATTAATAATATGAAATCTAAAGATTTAGAGATAGAAAAATTAAAGAGTGAATTAGAACATTATAAAAATTTAGAAAGTACGTTCAATAGAGCACTTTTACTAGCAGAAGATTCTGGACAACAAATAAGAAATACAGCAAGAAACGAATCACAACATATAATAGAAGATGCTAGACGTAACGCTGATAGAATAATTAATAATGCTTTAGTGCAAGCAGATAATACTAAAAGAGATGCAGAAAGATTAAAAAGAAATATAATTACATTTAAAAGAAGATTAAGAGATATATTAGAAAATCAAATGAATTTAGTTGATGATATAGATAGATTAGACATAAACGAATAAGTTTATGTTTTATTAATATTGGAGTTAATATGGGTATAGAAAATATAAAGAGTCCTAATGAATTATATAATTATATGAATAAAAATATTAAATATGGTTTTGTAGATAATAATGGTTATATTTATGATACTTCACTTAAAACATTTGAAAATGATTTAATAAATAAATGGATATATAGGGAACCAAAGTATATAATTGATAATAAATATGGTATTTGTTTTGATCAAGTTTTGTTAGAGAGTATTTGGTTTAAAAATAATAATTATGTATTTAAAACGTATTTTATTATTTTTGAATTACCTTATATTAATAATTATAGTACACATACTTTTTTAGTTTATGAGGATAATGGATATTGGTATTATTTTGAAAATGCTGATTTTAAAAATAGAGGTATTTATAAGTATAATAATATAAATGATATAATAAAATATAGAATTAGAAATCATATAAAAGATAATAAATTAAAAGGATTAAAAAAAGAAGAAATCAAATATTTAAAAGTTTATGAATATAAAAATATTCCATATAATTTAAAATTTGTAGATTACATAAATGAAATAATAAATAATAGTATAGAATATAAGATAAAATAATTAATATATTTTGTCGAAAGCATTTTAAAAACAATTAATATATAGTATTATAGTTTATAAAATAATTTATTATTTAAAATTATTTTAATATTTGATAGTATAGTAAGTAGTGGTGATAATATGAATTATATAAAAGGAAAATATAAACAATCTATATATAAAAGTGATGTTGGATATAATGTTGGATTATTTAAGATAAGTGAAACTAATGATCCAGAAATGGAAGATTTTATAAAAAAAACTATTACTTTTACTGGATATTTTGATACATTAAATACAGATGATGTTTATGTAATGTATGGTAGTTTAGTACATCATGATAGATATGGATATCAATATAGTGTTGCATCTTATGAAAAAGTAGTTCCTACTGGAAAAGATGCTATTATTGAATTTTTAACTAGTTCTTTAATAAAAGGGTGTGGAGAAAAAACAGCTGAGAAAATAGTTGATATACTAGGAGATAATGCAATAGAAAAAATAAAAGAAGATAAAACATCACTAGACTTAATACCTAAATTATCAGACACTAAAAAGACAAGTATATATAATTCAATACTTAAATATTATCAATCTAATGAAACAATAATTAAATTAAAAGAATCTGGTTTTAGTATAAAAGATAGTATGAAGTTAATTAATATATATGGTAATGGAATACTTAATATAGTAGAAAATAATGTATATAGTTTAATTAGTGATATAGATTTTAAAACATTAGATAAAATATATTTAGGAATATATAGAGAAACTACTAATTTAAGAATTTTAGCTTGTATTGTTGAAGTAATGAAAAGAATTACATTTAATAGTGGAGATACATATTCTTATAAAGATGAAATTATAAAAAGTTTATATGATGAATTTAATATTAATATAAATAGTGATGAATATTTTAGTATGTTATCTAACGAAAATAAGATAGTTATTATTGATAATAAATATTATTTAAAAGAGTATTATGATGCAGAATGTGATATAGTTAAGAAATTAAATGAAATAAATAATAATAAAATAAATATAGAAAAGAATTTAGATAAGTATTTAGAAAAAATAGAGAATGATTTTGAAATAAAATATAATCAAGAACAAAAGAATGCTATTAAAAGTATATTTGATAGTAATATAGTAATTATTACTGGTGGACCTGGGACTGGTAAAACAACTATTATAAAAGGAATATTAGAACTATATAAAAGAGTATTTAAATATTCTAATGATGGAATGAATATGAGAGTTTCATTAATAGCACCTCCTGGTAGAGCTAGCAAAAGAATGAGTGAGACTACTAAATATGGTGCTAGTACAATACATAGATATTTAAAATGGAATAAAGAAACTAACACATTTAGTATGAATGAATTTAATAAAACTAATGAGGAATTAATTATAGTAGATGAAACTAGTATGATAGATACAGTACTTTTTGATAGTTTACTTAAAGCTATTAGAAAGAATGTTAAATTAGTTTTAGTAGGTGATGAACATCAATTACCTAGTGTTTCACCTGGGCTTATATTAAATGATTTAATAAATACAAATAAATTTAAACATATAAAATTAAATAATATTTATAGGCAAAGTAATAATTCTTATATACCTATACTTGCTAAAGAAATTAAAAATAAAAGTTTAACAGATTATTTAGATAAGAAAGATGATTATAATTTTATAGAATGTAATACTAGAAGTATAAAAGATTTAATAGTTGATATTGCTAATAAATCTTTGAAAAAGGGATTAGATGAAAATAGTTTACAGATACTTGCTCCTATGTATAAAGGTGAGATTGGTATAGATAATTTAAATGTTATACTTCAAAATATATTTAATCCACATAGTAATCATTTAAAAGAGGTTGTAATTGGTACTATAATTTATAGAGTTAATGATAAAGTATTAAATTTAGTAAATGATGTAGATAAGGGTATATATAATGGAGATATTGGTTTTATATATGATATAGATATTAATAGTAAGAGTGATTTTATTAAAGTTAATTTTGATAATAATATAGTTTCTTTTAAAAGAGAAGAATTAATAAGTATAAAACATGCTTATGCTATTACTATACATAAAGCACAGGGTAGTGAATTTGATAATGTTATTATGCCTATTAGTAAGACATATAACAAGATGCTATATAATAAATTAATATATACTGGAGTATCTCGTGCTAAAAATAGTTTAGTTATTATAGGCAGTAGTGAAGCCTTTAATTATTCAGTTAATAATGATTATAGCGAAGTAAGAAAAACTTCTTTAGTTGATATGTTTATGAATAAAAAATAAATAACTAAACATAATACTACTAAAGGAGAGATTTATATATGAAAGCATTTGGAAAAACTATGATTACTATGGGTGTTATGGCTGGTCTTGGTACTGGCGCTTACTTTTATTTAAAAAATAATAAAAAAGCTTTAAATCAAATTAAAATGACTTATAATTATGAAAAATAAAATATACTAAAGAAAGTTAGTGTATTTTTTTACAATTTTTAAGAAATTATATATGTATAAAAATATAGAAAAAAGTGTTGACAAAACATAATTTGATATGTTAGTATTTAATTGCATGAGATTACTTGTGCATAAAAAGCGGTGTACCCAGCCAATAAATGGGAGTTGAAAAAGCGGTGTACCCAGCCAATAAATGGGAGTTGAAAAAGCGGTGTACCCAGCCAATAAATGGGAGTTGAAAAAGCGGTGTACCCAGCCATTAAATTGGGAGTTGAAAAAGTGATTAGAGATTTAGCTCTAATCTTTTGTTGTTTTTAGGGAAAAAACAAAAATTTAAAAATGGAGGGTTTGTAATGATAAAAAATTTAAAATTAGTAAAAGTTGATACTAAATATTGTGATTATTTGAGAAAGTTTGATAAAAGGGTAGCATATAATAAATATTCTAAAGAATTAAGACCATTTGTTGGAATATTATTTACAATTGATGAGTGTTTGTATTTTGCACCATTATCCAGTCCTAAAAAGAAACATTTAAAAATGAAAAATACAATAGATTTTTATAAAATAGATGATGGTAAATTAGGTGCAGTTTAATTTCAATAATATGATACCTGTTAAAGAAGAATATTATGATGTAATTCTTTTATATAAAGATATCTTTGATGATGAAGAACAAAAGTATCAAGAATTATTAAAAGACCAATTTAATTGGTTGAATAAACATTATAATCAAATAAAAAATATTTCTAAAAAACTATATGATATGTATAATAGTAATAAATTACCTATTTCTATAAAAGAAAGATATTGTAATTTTAAATTGTTAGAAGATAAATGTCTAGAATATAATAAATGATGTAAAATATACTTTTTTTCTTAATTTAATAACGATATTATAAAAATATATGGTATAATTGTTTGTATCAAGGAGAATGTTTATGAAAGATAATAAAAATATAACAAGTAGAGATGTAGATTTTGCTAAATGGTATAATGATGTAATTAGAGAAGCTGATTTAGTAGATTATTCTAGTGTTAAAGGTAGTATGATTATAAGACCTTATGGTTATGCAATTTGGGAAAATATAGTAAGTATATTAGATAAAAAATTTAAAGAAACTGGACACGTTAATGTACAAATGCCAATGTTTATACCTGAATCTTTATTGAATATAGAAAAAGATCATGTAGAAGGTTTTGCTCCAGAGGTTGCATGGGTAACAGAAGGTGGAATAAATAAATTAGATGAAAGAATGTGCGTTAGACCTACAAGTGAAGTATTATTTTGCGACCATTATAAAAAAATTATAAAAAGTTATAGGGATTTGCCAGTTTTATATAATCAATGGTGTACAATAGTAAGATGGGAAAAAGAAACTAGACCATTTTTAAGAAGTCGTGAAATATTATGGCAAGAAGGTCATACTATGCATGCAACAGAACAAGAGGCTAGAGAAGAAACAATTCGTATGTTAAAAGTATATGAAGATTTTCAAAAAAATTATTTAGCAATGCCTGTAATAGTTGGTAAAAAAAGTGATAAAGAAAAATTTGCAGGGGCAGAAGAAACTTATACTATTGAGGCAATGATGTATAATGGAGTGGCTTTACAAAATGGAACTAGCCATTACTTTGGTCAAGGTTTTGCTAAAGCATTTGATATAAAATTTTTAAACAAAGATAATAAATTAGAAATTCCATACCAAACGAGTTGGGGAGCAACAACTCGTATGATTGGTGGACTAATAATGACTCATAGTGATGATTATGGACTTGTTTTGCCTCCAAACATTGCACCTACTAAAGTGTCTATAATTCCTATAAATGAAACAGAAAAAGTTTTGACAACAATTAAATATTTTGAAGACGGATTAAGAGCAAATGATATTACTTATATTACTGACAATAGTGATAAATCTGCCGGTTTCAAATTTGCTAACAGTGAAGTAAAAGGATATCCTATCAGAATAGAAATTGGTCCTAGAGATTTGGAAAATGATTTAGTTACTTTAGTTAGACGTGATACAAGGGAAAAAATTGTAGTAGAAAAAAGCGATGCAATAGATAAAATAAAAGAATTATTAATCGAAATACAACATAATTTATATAATAGGGCTTTAGAAAGACGTAATAGTATGTTATATAATAATGTTCAAACATATGAAGAATTACGTGATATTGCTAAAAATAAGCCAGGTTTTGCATTAGTTAATTGGTGTGGAAATGTAGAATGTGAAAACAAGATAAAAGATGAATTAGGTTTGAAATCTCGTTGTATTCCAGAAGGTATGTCAGATACTGATGGATGTTGCGTCGTATGTGGTAAGGAAGCAACTACAAAAATATATTTCGGTAAGCAATATTAAGTTAACAAAAAAAGGTTGACATAATAAAATTATATAGTATAATAATATTTAGTTAAGGAGGAACGACAATGGCTGTTAAATTAAGACTTAAAAGAATGGGTTCAAAACAAAAACCTTTTTACAGAATAGTTGCAGCTGATTCAAGAAGCCCAAGAGATGGAAGATTCATTGAAACAGTTGGAACTTATAATCCAATATTAAAAGATAATAATATTACTGTTGATGAAGAAAAAGTATCAAAATGGATAAATAATGGTGCACAACCTACTGATACAGTTAAAAATTTATTAACTAAGGTTGGAGTATGGTCTAAAATAAAAAATACTAAAAAAGAAGGTAAATAATTATGATAGAAGAATTAAAAGAATTTACTGAAAAATTAGTACAAAGTTTAGTAAGTGAACCAGATATGGTGAAAGTACAAAATTTCGAAGATGAAGATGAGAATCCAATCATAGAAATTATAGTATCAGAAGCTGATATGGGTAAAGTAATTGGAAAAAGTGGTAAAACTGCTAAAGCTTTAAGAACACTTATTCAAGCAACTGCATATAACAAAAATATAAAAAGAGTTAAAATAAATATTGATTCATTTTAACTCTTTTTGTTTATTTATAAGCTTCTTCTTTTATCATTTCTATATTGCTTTTCATTAAAGTATTATAATCATCTTTTTTTTCTCTTTCATCACTAGACAAAATCTTCATAGTATTTAAAACCTTTATTTCTGCGCCACTTTCTTTAACTTCAGTGATAGTATTAGATAAATTATTTTCTTCATCTTTTGTAATAAAAATATAACTATTCTTTTTTTCTTTTAATAAATTTTTTGCTTTATTAATAGTATCATTATTCAAGTTTTCATCCTCTTCAAGACTAACAACCTCAAAACCATAATTCTCTAAAAATTTAAAATAATTTTTAGAAACAATCAAAGTATTATTTTTTCCATTTTGTCCTATTAATTTTAATGAAGTTTCAAATTCAGATAACATTTCCTTTAATTTATCATAATTAGCATTAATTTCTTTTTTTAAAATTGTACTATTTATATATTGATTCAAACCATTTTTTATATTTTGTGCAATCATTAAATAATTAGTTGGATTAAGCCATAATTCTTCTTCACCATATTTAAAAGCTAAACCTTTTGATACATCAATAATTTTTAATCTGCTGTTTTTATTTACAAAAGAAGCAGCAATTTTCTTTTCGTCAGTCAATCCATTATAGATAAATAAATCTTCTTTTGAATATTTCTTAATTTTTTTGTTTGAAAGAGTATATTCGTTAACATCAATTCCATCCGGATATATAGATTTAACTTCACTATTATAACCATATAAATAATTTGCAACATACTCAATAGGATAAATCGTAGTTCGTATAGTAGCTTGATCAAGCTCTTCCGATTTGAAACATCCTGTAAGTAAAAATACGCAAGCAATCAAAATTAATTTTTTAAAATTTTTCATAATATAGTCCTTTCATAAGTCAATTCCACTTTTTCCAAAGGGATGACATTTTAATATTCTTTTAATTCCTAATAAAGTTCCTTTTACAACTCCATATTTTTTTATTTTAATTTTTGTATATTCACTACAAGTTGGTACAAATCTACACATTGAGTGACAATGAAGTGGAGTAGATTGATATAACTCTATTATTTTTATCATAATTTTTTTCATATTATTATTGTACTATATTTTTCTATTTATGTAAAATCATTTTTTTAGACAATTTATTAGCTATATTATTTAAACTAGTTTTTAATACTTCATCACTACTTAAATCTTTTTTTATCAATTTTAATAAATTAATATCATTTTTCAAAGTGTATAAAATATGTTTTCTAAATTCATCCATCTCTTTTTGATCACTAAAATTTTTATTCTTAAATTTACTTTCTAAAACCTCATATAATTTTAAAAAGCAATTATCTATTTTTTCAATTTTCTTTTTTTCACTTTCACGTAAAATAATATTGTTTTCATAATCACAAACTAATGATTTATAATATTCTATACAATCAATATTCATAGCTAGAACTGTATCAATAGAAAATTGATAAAAAATTTTACTAAAAAATGGTTCAACATATAAAATATCATAATCTACACTTATTTTATTATAATCTGGAATTTCGTCAATATAAAAGTAATCATATTCATTTGTAATTTTCATTGGTTCATGAAGTTTTTTTACAAAACCAGAATCTTTTAAATTCTTATAATCATTATTATTTGTAATTGATAATAATTTAGAATTATTTTTAAATTTTATTAAACAAGAATTAATATGGTCAAAATAATATAAAAACATTTCTGAATTTTTTTCTTTTTTATATTCTAACCAATCGCATAAATAATCTTTATTTCTTTTACTACACCAAAGTCCACCAATGGGCTTAGTATAATTAGAATAACACTCAGTAAAGAAAACATCCAACCATAATTCTCTTTTAATTATATCCGTTCCAAAATGGAAATATTCAGATTTTAATATGTCTTTGCTATCCACTAAAATACCCCTCTCAAATTAATTTAAATATTTTAATGTTTTATATTATAGCAAAAATAGTTAAAAAATAAAAACAAAATATATAAAAATAGACAAATATTTGATTTAAGTGTTGTAATTATAAAAAAAATTTTATATAATAAAAAAAACAAATGAGAAAAGAGTAGTAATAATTATTATTTATTAAAGAGAGTTAGTGTCTGGTGTAAACTAACATAAATATTATTATGAACTTGCTTTTTGATGTTATAGGATAATTCCTTTATAGATTTAAGAGATTAAAAAAAGGTGGTACCACGGCAATTTCGTCCTTTAGAGTATCATTTTTTTTATGGAGGTTAATTATGGAACACATTATATTTTTTGGTATTTCATATACCATACTATTCCTACTTTATATATTATTATTTTATATTAGAGGTTTAAAAAAGAAAAAAATATTTGATAGCATGCAATTTACATACCTGAAAATTAAATTTGAGTTAAAAAATAAAGATTTAAATCCTAAAAAAATTGGTTTAGCAATTTGTATAATAGATCCATTAATTATTAGTTTGACAGGAGTAATTGTAACATTACCAAATTGGAATTATTTAATTGAATTATTTATTGGGTTTATTATATTAATTGGATTAATATATAGTTTTTATGAAATATTAGGAAGAATAATAAAAAGAAAGGTGAAGAAAAAATGAATTATAAAGAAATAGAAAAGAAATGGCAAAAATATTGGGAGGAAAATAAAACATTCAAAACAGATATTTATGATTTTACAAAACCTAAATATTATGTTTTAGATATGTTTCCATATCCATCAGGAGTAGGATTGCACGCAGGGCATCCAGAAGGTTATACTGCAACTGATGTAGTGGCAAGAATGAAAAGAATGCAAGGATTTAATGTGTTACATCCAATGGGATTCGATTCCTTTGGACTTCCAGCAGAGCAATATGCAATTAAAACTGGAAATCATCCAAGTATTTTTACTAAAGAAAATATTGACACATTTAGAACGCAACTAAAAATGTTAGGTTTTTCATACGATTGGGATAGAGAAATATCTACTAGTGATCCATCATTTTATAAATGGACACAATGGATATTTAAAAATTTATATAATGATGGATTGGCAAAATTAGTTGAAATGCCAGTTAATTGGTGTGAAGAATTAGGAACAGTACTAGCAAATGATGAAGTCATTGATGGAAAAAGCGAACGTGGTGGATACCCTGTTATAAGAAAAAAAATGAAACAATGGGTAATTGATATGCCAGCATATGCAGAAAAGTTATTAAACGGTCTCGATGATATTGACTGGCCTAATTCAACAAAAGAAATTCAAAGAAATTGGATTGGTAAATCTATTGGTGCGCATGTTAAATTCAAAATAAAAAATACTGATTATGATTTTACTGTATTTACAACAAGATGTGATACATTGTTTGGAGCAACTTATTGTGTATTATCACCAGAACATGAGCTTGTAGATAAAATAACTACACAAGATAAATTAGATGAAGTAAAAAAATATAAAGAAATTTGTTCAACAAAATCCGATTTAGAAAGAACAGAATTAAATAAAGAAAAAACTGGTGTATTTACTGGTGCTTATGCAATAAATCCTGTAAATAATAAAGAAATACCAATATGGATAAGTGATTATGTATTATCAAGCTATGGAACTGGAGCGATTATGGCAGTCCCTGCACATGATGATCGTGATTATGAATTTGCAAAGAAATTTAATATTCCAATAAAAGAAGTTATAAAAGGTGGTAACATATCAGAATCAGCTTATACAGGTGATGGTTTACATATAAATTCTGAATTTCTAAACGGATTAGATAAAGAAACAGCAATAAACAAAATGATAGAATATTTAGAAGAAAACAAAATTGGTAAAAAACAAATTAATTATAGATTAAGAGAATGGATTTTCGCACGTCAAAGATATTGGGGTGAGCCTATTCCAATTATCAATTATGAAGATGGTTCTATCGGGGTATTAAGTGATGAAGAACTTCCATTGTTATTGCCAGAACTATTGGATTATTCTCCATCAAAAACAGGAGCAAGTCCATTAGAAAAAGCCACAGAATGGGTTAATGTTGAAATTAATGGAAAAAAAGGTAAGAGAGAAACATCAACAATGCCAGGTTCAGCAGGTTCTAGTTGGTACTATTTAAGATATATAGATCCAAAAAATGAAAAAGTTTTTGCCGACAAAAAACTAATTGATCATTGGATGCCAGTAGATTTATATGTAGGAGGACCTGAACACGCAGTAGGACATTTGTTATATTCTAGAATGTGGAATAATTATTTATATGATAAAGGATTAGTAAATACAAAAGAACCATTCAAAAAGTTAGTTCATCAAGGCATGATTTTAGGATCAAACGGAATAAAGATGGGTAAAAGATACCCAGAGTATTCAATTAATCCATGTGATATAGTTGATAAATATGGTGCTGATACATTAAGATTATATGAAATGTTTATGGGACCACTAGAAGCAGACAAACCATGGAATAATAATGGAGTAGAAGGCGCAAAAAAATTCTTAGATAGAATCTGGAGATTATATACTGAAGAAAATAAAATACAAAATAAAGAAAATAAGAACTTAGAAAAAATATATAATCAAACTGTTAAAAAGATTACAGAAGATTATGAAAAATTAAGCATTAATACAGCTATAAGTCAAATGATGATATTTATAAATGCAGTTTATAAAGAAAAAATATATCCAAAAGAATATGCTGAAGGATTCTTAAAATTATTAAATCCTGTTGCACCATTTATAACAGAAGAGTTATGGAATAAATTAGGACATGATAATACTATTGCGTATGAAAATTGGCCTAAATATGATTCTGGCAAAACAATAGATGATGAAGTAGAAATTGGTGTACAAGTTAATGGTAAATTAAGAGGTTCAATAAAAGTAAATAATAATACAACAGAAGAAGAAATGATTAAATTATCATTAAAAAATGAAAATGTTAAGAGATTCACAACAGATAAAGAAATAGTTAAAACAATTGTAATAAAAAAACGAATTGTAAACATTGTTGTAAAATAATAATTTAATGCAAAAATGTGGCTAAAATAGATTATTAAACATGATATAATAACGATGAGGTGTTGTTATTGTGTCCACAGAATACAAATTATATAATGTAAAAGAAGAGGAAATGTATTGTAAAAAATCAAAAGATGAAAAAGAAATAATAAGAAAGCAAATGGTTGAAGAAGCTAAAATAAGAGGTATTAAACCAACTGCTAGAAAATATAATACATACCCAAGTACAGTAAAAAGATGGATAAAAAAATATGAACAAAAGTAATTGAAATATATTACTTTTTTTTGATATAATTTTTTTATGATAAAGTATTTGATGTTCATTAATGCTTTACAATAAAAGCTACAGGAACTGGTACAAAAGGTGATATGTATAAAATAGTTGAATAATAAATAAAAATGACCAATATGATCATTTTTTTATATTACAATTGCTATTAAATTATTTGATCCTTTATTAACTATCTTAGTTGCAGTTGTAGATAATTTATATCTTGTAGATTCTGGCATCATAGACAATTTAGCTTGAATACCTTCTTTAACAATTTCATCTAAACTTCTACCAAATATTTCACTCTTCCAAATATTTGAAGGTTCTGTTTCATAATCTTTCATAATATAATCAATTAGCTCTTTACTTTGTAATTCAGTTCCTATAATTGGTTCAAAAGAACTTTCTACATCAACTTTTAATAAATGTATGCTACTAGCAACTGCTTTTAATTTAACTCCATAACGACTACCTTGTTTAATTATTTCAGGAGTTTCTAACTTCATATCTTTTAAAGTAGGATATACGATTCCATAGCCTGTATTTTTAGCCATTTTAATAGCATTTTTAATACTTTCAGTTTCTTCTCTATTATTTGAATAATCAGAAAATATCTTCAACAAACCTGCCTTAGACAATTCTACGTCACCCATGATATTTTTTAAAATTTCGTTATATAATTCATCACTACTATTTAAATTTAATGTAACAATACCATTACCAGTATCTAAATTACTAATATAAGCCTCTTTAATATATTCACTATCTTTAAAATATTCAATCATACCATCTACATCTTTTACTTTTTCAATATTAGTAACACATTCTTTAATTTTTGCTAAATAATGTTTTTTAACTTCATTATTTTTATCTAGTACATGAATCCATTCAGGTATTTTTATTGAAACATCATTAATTGGAAATTCATATAATGCATTTCTTAATATTGTTGTCATATCAATATCATTCATATTTAATATGTCCATAGGTATAACAGGAACATCATAGTTATTTGTTAATTCATTCTTAATATTTATAGTTGCATCACTATTAGGATGAGTACTATTAAGTATAACAATAAATGGTTTATTTATTGATTTTAATTCTGTAATTACTTTTTCTTCAGCTTCTATATAATCATTTCTACCTAACGTTCCAATAGAACCGTCAGTTGTAACAACAATTCCAATTGTAGCATGGTCTTTAATTACTTTTTCAGTACCAATTTCAGCAGCTTCTACAAATGGTATTTCTTCTTCATACCAGTATGACCTGTTTTCGTGATACCCATAAGTCTTTTTAAAAATTGCTTCAAAGCAACTTGTATTTTTTTATATTAATACTTCACTTTTTTTAATTCTATAATGAATTTCTAGTTTTTTATCTTTCGTTACATAGATTTTATCAATTAATCTATTCATAATCTCTCTTGTTGGATTTTTCATATCTAAAAAGTTTTTAATGATATCTAAATATTCAACGTAACAAGAAGAATCTTCATTTATACTAGAAATTTCTTCATTTAATTTTTCTAATTTTTCGTTTGCAGTTTTAATATCTTCTTCAGTAGTTTTAAATAATCTTTGATAAGTTTCTACACTTATAATATTATTAAACTTATCATCATATAAAGAATCTTGTTTTCTTTTTAATTCTGTTATTTTTAAATTTAATTCTTCAATCTTTTTTAATTTATCTTGTTTGGGGTCAATATATTCTCTCTTGATAATACTTTCAAACTCATCTTTATCATTAATATATTGATTAGCCATAGTGCTTAATTTATCATAGATTGTATTCTCTAATTTAGTATAGTTAATATAATGAGAAAAACATATACCATATTTGCTAAACTTACGATAATTATTACAATTCATTGTAATTCTATCTCTTTTTCTATCATAACTAATACTCATTCTAGCACCACAATCTTTACAATAAACTAAGTCAGATAATACATAATCAACATTTCTTCGTTCAGGATTATAATTATTTGAAGAATCTTTAATAGATTGTGCTATTTCAAATGTTT